>NZ_JBFULH010000982.1:0-1205 GCF_056400445.1 Pseudomonas sp. P5_B2
AGCCCTGGCTGAGAGATTCAACAGTGCCTTGGCAGTCATCCGGGAAAACGGTGTGTACAAGGATKTCCAAGACCACTATTTCAAATTTGATATTTACGGCGAGTAAATTAATTAAGTTTTCTTATGGGCTAAACAACGAATAGATGGCGATGCCTCGGCGCACCATTAAAAGTCACGAGTAGGTAAACTCGATGCAGCTCGAATCGCTAGAAGTAATGGCACTTCAAGAGATGCTGGGGGTTTTTGAGCAGGGGTCTAGTGAAGTGATTGAACGACAACCGACGCCAGCCGGATTTTTCACCATCATTCGATTGGGTGGATCAGTTCCTCAGCTTAATCAAGAAAGTGAACGGACATGGAAGTTCAAACATCCGAGGCTTAGCGATGGAGGCTTCTTTGTGTGTTGGCCTGTAAGTGATGTTGACTTGTGTTTAGAAGCCGTCTCGAACAACGGAAGCTGGCCTTCAGGCATGATTGCTACTCTCTAGACACCCAAAATGGCGAGCCTTCAATACTCGCCATTACTATTTCCAATACACTAAGTTTTTTCAAGTTTTATGGCGATACAAAAATCCGGGTAGACTTTCGAAGCTTTAAGGGTTTTTTGGTTTGTCAGGTGTGTTGTCTGTTTGCAAAAATCCGCCATCACAGCCATGGCGTTTGTATTATTGATGTCACGTTGGCGCTCCATCGCCTGTTCTTTGCACGCGTTACCAAAACCGAAATTTAGTGCCACCTATACGATGCAAAATGGAATGCCCAGCACTCAGCGAATTAGAGACGCAGAACTGGTGTTTAATTCACGTGTTCCTACCTGTAGGATAAGTCTCTTGCCTCTGGAGCGGATGAGCGTCTTTACTGTGATTAATCTGGTGGCTTATAACGCTAGAGTGTCCTCTCAATTAGGTGGTTGGACCACGGGTACACGAGTCGAATAAAGGAAATCATTGGTTAGCGCTGTCAGCGCTAAGTAAACACTGACTTGAGATGAATAGTCCACGGCTCCGGCGGGTACTCCCAACCTATACCTGTGCTGATGCAGTGACGGTTTTTGGCCGCAAACAGCCTGTCATGAACGGCTGTTTTCGGCCCAGAGTGTGTAAAAACGCACATTAGGGCCTTGTCGGCGCGAAGAGCCTACGGCCGCTCGCTGAGTGAGTCCGCTTAAGGCACCATAGTTGATCAATATCGCATCGGTGCCCTTC
>NZ_JBFULH010000983.1:0-1205 GCF_056400445.1 Pseudomonas sp. P5_B2
GTTCCTGACGCCCAACGCGGACACGATCTATATCATCTCCGGTTTCGATCTCTCGAAGGGGCCGATGGTGGTGGAAGTCCCGCCGGGAGTCCTCGGCACCGTCCAGGATGCTTGGTTCCGCTGGATTATCGACATTGGCGTGCCAGGCCCTGATCGCGGCCAAGGAGGGAAATATCTAATCGTGCCGCCGGACTACGAAGGCCCATTGCCAGAAGGGGAGTTCAACGTCGCCCACTCCAAGACCACACACGGCGTTTGGTTCGCGCGCGCGTTCATCGAGAACGGCAACGATCCCAAGCCGGTGGTCGAACAGATCAAGAAAACCACCAAGGTCTATCCCTACAAGGCTGGCGGTGTCGGGACACCGATCGCCGAGTTCTTGACGGGCAAGGCCAAGCTTAGCGCGGTCACCCCGCCACCGCCGACCGCGTTCCATGAAGGCAGCGGCAAGGTGATGAACACCATTCCGCCGAACGACTTTTCATATTTCGAAATGTTGAACGAGATCGTGCAGCAGGAACCGGCCACCAGCCTCGACCCCGAGTTGATGGGGCCAATCGCCGCCATCGGGATCATTAAGGGCAAGCCTTTTGCACCTGATGCGCGAATGAAGAAGATTCTCATGGAAGCGCTGGTGGTAGCCAACGCGACGTCACGCAGCCTGTTCATGAGTCCGCGCGATAAGTCATGGTATTACTACGATAATGCGAATTGGCAGAACATGCTGTTCGCCACTGGCCACGAGTTTGAAACGCCGATTCCGCAGATCACGCCGGAGGGAGTGAAGCCTTTCCCTGCGACCGGCTACCGCCAACTGGATGCGCGTTCAGCCTTCTTCTACGGCGTCACCGGCATCACACCCGCGATGGCCATGCGACTACCCGGCGCTGGTTCGACGTATTTGTGGACTATGGTCGACGCTCAGAATAACTACTTCGATGGCGCCAAGACCTACAAGGTCAGCCTGCCGAAGGACATCCCCGCAGAAAAATTCTGGTCGTTCACGCTTTACGACAACATGACTCGGTCGATGCTCGACACACCACAGCGGTATCCGCGCTCCGGCAGCCAAAGCTTCCCATCACCGGCTGCGGAGCCAAACGCTGACGGGACGACGACGGTCTACTTTGGGCCGCAGCAACCTAAAGGAGTGGCACGCGGAAACTGGATCCAAACCATGCCCGGCAAAGGCTTCTTCCCATGTC
>NZ_JBFULH010000984.1:0-1204 GCF_056400445.1 Pseudomonas sp. P5_B2
GCGCAGCACCGAGCTGCTGATGTCTTCTTGATAGGCTGTGCTCATGAAACGTCCCCCTCATAGTGATGGATAGACTTTCCGTATTCCCGGCACGCGCAACCGAGTGGTGCGAGTGATGCGGCAACCTCGTTGCCGATGGGAAGCAAGCATGTAGCTGACAAGACCAGACCTTAGCGATCAATTTGCTGATCTCGATTGCAGAGTAGCCTCAAGATAGAGCGGCTGCCAAGGTCTGAATGAGAATCAGACAGGAGATGTTCAGATTGGCGTGATACCGAGGATTTGTATGCTGTTCTGGGATTTAAGACTTTTGACGCTCGCATCAGCGGTGCGCCCTTCCAGATCATTCAGATCCAGTTCGGCGGCGACAGGAAGGAGTCGGGCCTTGATGAGTTTGGCGGCATGCTCATTGTCCGGGCACTCGTCGCACTCGAAGACTTCATCGACTGTTTCACCGTGATCATCCACGAAAGTGATTTTCCACTTTTGCATCAGTGCCTCCTCGATAAAACCCATGGATGGGCTTACAAGCATCTGGACTTTTTCGCGGGCTGTTCGTTCAACGGAATACGGCACTGGAGCCTGAAAAACACATGCCCCATGTAGGAGCCGAGCTTGCTCGCGATGGCGGTGTATCAGTCAACACATATGTCGACTGATACACCGCCATCGCGAGCGAGCTCAGCTCCTACGGGAATGGAGTCAGATCCGCACGCGCCCTCGTGGCCCGGCAATTGCCCAGATGATAAGCCCCAGCACCGGCAAGCACGCGATCAACAGCACCCAGAGGACTTTCATCCCGGTAGTGGCGTCACTTTTAACCACGTTGATGATGGCCCAGATATCCAGAACGAAAATGATCAAGGCAATCAGGCTGTTGAACGTAGAACCCATGGTGACTCTCCCTAAGATTAATTTGCACTCTTAGGATAGCCGTCTAATGCGAGGGTTCCGATTTTTATAGGATTAACGTCAGATATGGATCGCCACTTTCAAGGCTTCCAGAGATGGCGCAGCCGCGATGCCGACCTCGGCGCACAGTTCGAGCACCCGCGGCACGTCGTTGCCGTAGACCAATACCACTTGCAGTTCGTCGTCGAGTAACTGGCTGAAGTTCATCAGTGTGTAACCGCCATTGTCCTTGTTCATGCTGCCCATTTGCACCTGAATGCGGTTGAGCGCGGTCAGGGCTTCGGTTTTGGCC
>NZ_JBFULH010000985.1:0-1204 GCF_056400445.1 Pseudomonas sp. P5_B2
GCACCTACCGTGGATTTGGCCCCGGGGAGCGTATGAAGCTGGGTTTGGTGAAGATGAAGAATGCCTATTTGCTGGGCAACGAGCGTGAGCTGGAAATCTGCAAGACCGTGTCGTTGCGTCAGCTACCTGCGAAGGAAAAAAATCAAACATCCGCCCCCTCAATCAACAAACCCTGGGACGATACGACCGAAGAGAACAAATCAGTGACCGACGGACTCAAGTCCATCCTGGTAAAAAGCGGCGTGTGCGAGTTTGAATTGACGTCGTCCCTTTTTGAAAACGACTACCTGGGACACTGCCTGCGCCGGATCAAGAGCATCAGTATTTCCCTGCCGGCCGTTCTAGGCCCCTATGAGGATATCCGCGCCACGCTCTCCCAGGCGTCCAGCGAAGTCGTCATGCCTGATGCCGACAGGACCGTCWTGAAAAGTCTGCGGGCCAATCAGCACATTGCCCTGTCGACGGGTATCGATGACAACGGTCTGTTCACGCTGAATTTTCAGGATGAACGCTACTTGCCCTTTGAATACACCGGCGCGATTTCGAAATGGAAACTGTTTTTCCCTAATTTCGAAGCACAGAAAGCCATGCTTGAATCGCTCACCGATATCATCGTGCACCTGCAGTACACCGCCAGGGCTTGCGGGGGTGCGCAATGAGCGAACAGCCTCCCATCGAGGTAACTCATCCGACCCTGCCCAAGGGCGGCGGTGCCATTCAAGGCATGGGGCAAGGCCTGGGCGTTGTCGGCTCGAGCGGCGCGGCCACCTGCGAGATCCCGCTGCCGATCTCACCGGGGCGCGGATATGCTCCTGCCCTGACCTTGCGCTACAGCAGTGGCCAGGGAAACGGTATTTTCGGCCTCGGCTGGAAGCTGTCTCTGGCCACCGTCGCGCGACGCACGAGCCTCGGCGTCCCGGCCTATACCGACGATGATCTGTTCGTCGGCCCCGGTGGCGAAGTGTGGTTGCCTGAACGGGACGAAATGACGGGCACAATCAAATCAACTCGCAAAAAGTGCGCTGTCGGCGCTCAACAGGTGTCGCATGATGTCGTGCAATACCGCCCCCGCGTCGAAGCCGACTTCGATTTGATCGAACACTGGTCCAGCGCCATCGACAAGCCCGGTTTCTGGTGGCTACACAGTGCCGACGGCAGCCAGCACCTGTATGGAAAAACGCCGTTTGCGCGGCGTACAGACCCC
>NZ_JBFULH010000986.1:0-1201 GCF_056400445.1 Pseudomonas sp. P5_B2
ACCCCGAGTCGTCACCCAGTTTGTAATCCTCGTGCTGCCATTTCAGCGACACCACACGCTGCCAGCCACTGGGCAGTTTGCTGTGCCATTCCGGGCCGATGGTCAGCAGTTTGCTGCGGGTGTCGGTGCCGTCAATTTCTTCATTCTGATAACCACCGGCAAAGCGCAGTTTGTCGGTCAGCGGCGGGTCCAAGGGAATGTCGTAGAACAGTCCAACGTTTTGCCGGGGTGCCGAGACTTCAGCCTCCCAGCCATAACTGTGCCCTTGGGGATTGACCCAGTGCCGGGTCCAGTTGGCCTTGATCCGGGGTCCAACGTCGGTCGAGTAACCCAGCCCCAGGCCCATGGTCCGTGGTTTGCGGGTTTCGAGTTTGACGTCCACCGGGATCACATCGTTTTTGGACGCCGTCGGCGTCGCGTCCACTCGAACACTTTCGAAATAGCCACTCGATTGCATGGCCTGATTGAGTTCGGCAATCAGTTCGGAGTCATAAGGCGTGCCTTGCTTGAACGGTACCATGCGTTGCAGCAGGTCCTCATCAAACGGCGTGTCGCCTTCGAAACTGACCTTGCCCAAGGCATAGCGCGGGCCGCTGCTATAAATGAGTTCGATATCGGCCACGCCAGCGCGCGGGTCCACCAACAGTTTTTGGCTGGTGAAGTGACCGCTGAAAAAGCCGAAGCGCGAGGCTTGATTCTGAATCAGGCGTTTGGCGTCTTCGTATTGACCATGATTGAGCACCGCGCCGGTTTTCAGCGATGCGCTTTTGGGCACACGAAAAGACTTGAGTGAAGCGGCCGGGCCGTCGATGCGAATCGTGACATTGCGCAAGTGCACCGGTTCGCCGGGGTCGATGTTGAGCACCAGGCGCGGCGTTTTGCCGCCCGTCACATCGCTCTCGATCTGCGGCTGGTAATAACCCAAGGCCTGGGCGGCCTTGCGCGCCTGCTCCTCAGCGCCACGACTGAAGCGTTGCAACGCATCTTCGTCACGATCGCCGAGGCTGCCGATATAGCCCTCTATATTGGCTTTCAGTTCATCGTTGGACGGTTTGATCCGCACATCCAATTCACTTTGGGCCAGCGCCGCGCAGCTGGTGAACAGCATCAGCACGCCACTGGTAAATCTTCCTGGAAACTTCATAGGCGCGGATGCTATCACGAGCTTGGGAGCGTGATAGAGCCTCGCGAGGCGTTAAAG
>NZ_JBFULH010000987.1:0-1198 GCF_056400445.1 Pseudomonas sp. P5_B2
GGTGGTGAACGGTGTGTGGGACAATCTCGAGCTGGAAACCCGCGTCTGCGAGCCGAAAGYCCTGAAGGAGATGACCGAGCGCCTGAGCTGCATGCCGGGCATCGCGCATTTCCTGCAGGTTGATGAATACCCGTTGGGAGACTTCGACGACATCGTCGCCAAGTGCAAAGAGCACTTTGGTGATTCATTGGCCGGGAAGATCTTCTCGGTGCGCTGCAAGCGCGCCGGCAAGCATGAATTCAGCTCGATGGATGTCGAAAAATACGTCGGCAGCCAATTGCGTCGTCAGTGCGGCGCCGCCGGAATCTCGCTCAAAGAGCCGGAAATCGAAGTTCGAATCGAAATTCGCGACAAACGGTTGTTTGTGATCCACAGCCAGCACAACAGCATCGGTGGATATCCGCTGGGTGCACTGGAACAGACGCTTGTGCTGATGTCCGGCGGCTTCGATTCCACCGTGGCGGCGTACCAGATCATGCGCCGTGGCCTGATGAGCCATTTCTGCTTCTTCAATTTGGGCGGAAGGGCCCATGAACTGGGCGTCATGGAAGTCGCGCACTTCATCTGGAAGAAGTACGGAAGCTCCCAGCGCGTGTTATTTGTCAGTGTGCCGTTCGAAGAAGTACTGGGAGAAATTCTCGGGAAAGTCGATAACAGTCATATGGGCGTAGTTTTGAAGCGTATGATGTTGCGCGCTGCTTCCCGTATTGCAGATCGGCTGGACATTGAAGCGCTGGTCACCGGTGAAGCGATTTCCCAGGTGTCGAGCCAGACGTTGCCGAACCTGTCCGTGATCGACTGCGTGACCGACAAGCTGGTCTTGCGTCCGCTGATCGCCAGTCACAAGCAGGACATCATCGATCTGGCCAACGAAATCGGCACCGCCGACTTCGCCAAGCACATGCCGGAATACTGCGGGGTCATCTCGGTGAACCCAAAGACCCACGCCAAGCGTCCGCGCGTGGAGCATGAAGAGAAAGAATTCGACATGGCCGTCCTTGAGCGTGCGCTCGAGAACGCCAAACTGGTACCGATCGATCGAGTCATCGACGAATTGGGCCAGGACTTGCAGATTGAAGAAGTCAGCGAAGCGCTGGCGGGGCAAATCATCATCGATATCCGTCACCCGGATGCCGCTGAAGATGATCCGCTGGCACTGGCTGGTATCGAGGTACAAGCGATGCCTTTCTATGCATTG
>NZ_JBFULH010000988.1:0-1197 GCF_056400445.1 Pseudomonas sp. P5_B2
CCCCAATCCATCACTGTGGTGACCAAAGATGTCGTGGAGGACATCAATGCCACGCGGTTGCAGGACGCGCTCGACTACGCCGGGGGGGTGGGGCGGGCCAATAACTTCGGCGGCCAGGGCCTGACAACTTTCACAGTGCGTGGATTTACCACCGGCGAGTTCTACCGCAACGGATTTCCAATCAACCGTGGTTATCCAAACATGCCTGATACGAACACCATCGAGCGGCTCGAAGTGCTGCGAGGGCCGGCGACCATGCTCTATGGTCGAGGCGATCCGGGTGGCACGTTCAACGTCATCTCCAAACAGCCTCTGGCTGTGCCCACGGTCACGCTGGGTAGTCAGCTCGATGAGCAGGGGATGAAGCGTGGCACGCTGGACGCCTCCGGCCCGCTGGATGAAGAAGGCCGTTTGGCCTATCGCCTAAACGTGGTGGGTGAGGGTGGTGATACCTTCCGCGATCATGTCGAGACCGAACGTTATGGCGTGACGCCGGTTATTTCCTGGCAGGCCACCGACGATACCAAGCTGATTTTCGAAGGCGACTTCATGCGCAATAACCACCCGCTGGATCGTGGTCTGACGCGCTATCCCAATCAGATTGGCACCGCATCTCGCGATACCTTTTTCAGCGAAAAAGACGTTGGCAAATTGCACAACGACAACAACATGGCGCAGCTGCGTTTCGAACACCTGCTAAGCGATAACTGGACATTGGGCGGTGGTTTCCAATGGCTCGATGGCACCCTTGAAGGCAATGCCATTGAGGCCAATGGTGTCGCCGCCGACGGACGCACCCTGGGCCGCAACTTCAACTACCGCAAGCTGGAATGGACGGACAAGGACACCCAGGTCAACCTCACCGGGCATTTCACCGCAGGCGGTTTCGATCACACCTTACTGACCGGAGTCGAATACGAGGATTACGACTACAGCTCAATCATTCAGCGCTCCAGTGGCGCGGTGAGTGCTTACCCGATTGATATCTTCAATCCGGTGTATGGCCAGCCTCGTCCGGCCCTGACCCGAACGCCGACCAACGATAAGGAGAATGTCAAGACATACGCCGCCTTCGTCCAAGATCAGGTGGCATTGACTGAGCGCTTGAAGGTTTTGGCAGGCGCCCGTTTCGAGCGCTTCGAGCATGACTACGAAACCTTCGTACCGGGCGGTAGAAGCTGGGAGGCCAGCGACAAT
>NZ_JBFULH010000989.1:0-1196 GCF_056400445.1 Pseudomonas sp. P5_B2
GATCAAGCCCTCTGGGCAGCGCAGTCGGGGATCAAGCAGAGCGGCGGAAAAAGCAGCTTGTGTGCTCAAGACCGGCCTTCCGGGAACAGCAACAGTTCATCGGCCTGACGCGCCTCGGCCTGCAAGACGCTGAAGGCGGGCAACTGATTGTCGCGTTCGATCAGGGTGGCTATTGGCCCTGTTCGCTCCAGCACGTGCTGGTACAACGACCAGACCGCGTCATCGATGGGGGCGCCGTGATCATCAATCAGCAGACGGTCACCGAGGCTGTCGGTGTCTTCGGCAAAGCCTGCCAGATGAATCTCGCCGACTGCATGAAGGGGCAGGGCGTCGATGTAGGCCACCGGATCGCGACGATGATTGATGCACGATACGTAGACGTTGTTCACATCGAGCAACAGCCCACAGCCCGTGCGGTGGATGACTTCACCGATGAAGCCTGCTTCATCAATGGTCGAGCGCTCGAACGCTAGGTAAGTGGCCGGGTTCTCAAGCAACATCGGGCGTTTGAGGGTGCTTTGGACTTGGTCGATGTGGTCGCAGATGCGGTTCAGGGTTGCGTTGTCATAGGCCAGAGGCAACAGGTCATTCAGGAACACTGGACCATGGCTGGACCAGGCCAGGTGTTCGGAAAAAGAGTGGGGTTGATAGCGCTCGATGAGTGCGGCGAGGCGTTTGAGATGCTGAGTGTCCAGCGGACCTTCGCCACCAATCGACAAGCCCACGCCATGCAGCGACAGTGGATACTGCTCGCGAATCAACCCCAGGTAATGAAGAAACGGGCCGCCGGCCACCATGTAGTTTTCGGCGTGGACTTCGAAGAAACCGATGTCCGGTGATGAACCGAGCACTTCACGAAAGTGCTCGGTCTTGAGCCCCAGCCCGGCGCGGGGCGGGAGCCCGAACGTTGAATGGTTCATGGTCGACACTCGGGCGGGGTCCGGATCAGGCTTTGGCTTTGAAGRCTTCCATCTGACCGAAACCGGTCGGCGAGGTCTTGCTCATGGTGGCGGCGCAGGTGCCTTTAGGGACCAGTTTCCAGGCATTAGGCTGGAAGTCGGTTTTCGAGGTGCCGGCGCAAGTGGTGCCGGCGCCTGCTGCGCAATCGTTTTGACCTTTCATGGCCACACCGAAGCATTTCTCCATGTCGTCGGCAGCGTGGACGGTGGAAACCGCGGCCATGCTCAGTGCAGAAC
>NZ_JBFULH010000990.1:0-1195 GCF_056400445.1 Pseudomonas sp. P5_B2
TCATCCATACCATGCTCAGCAACGGCAGCTACACCAAACACATCCGCCGCACGGTGGATCGCCTGTATGAATCGAGCAGTCGCGTGGCGCGCTGGCTCGTGGAAGCTGGATGCTCGGTGTCGTCGGTGCCGGGTGAAGGGCTGTTCATCTGGACACGATTGCCTAACGGTGTTCACGCCGAAAGCCTCGCCGACAAAGGCCTCAAGAATGAGTTGGTGCTGACGCCGGGTACGATGTTGAGCAAAGCGGCCGATGCCAATAATTTTCTGCGCTTCAACGTTGCCCACAGTGATGATCCGCAGGTGCGTGAGCGGTTTTTCCGGTTGCTCGATAAGTGAGTTTCCTGACAGACCGAGGTGTAGCCTTCGCGAGCAAGCCCGCTCCCACATTTGACCGAGTTTCTCCAGTTGGAATGCGGTCGAATGTGGGAGCGGGCTTGCTCGCGAAGGGGGCAACACAGTCCCCCCAGACAGCCCCCAACAAAAAGCCCCGCACTTCTCTCGAAGGCGGGGCTTTTTTTACAGCTTCCGACGCTTAAGGTGCGTACGTCAGCAGCAGTTCGGTTGGCACTTTGAAGTCCAGGGACATCATCACGCTCAACGCGGTAATGGTGAAGATCGAGAACACGAACAGCTTGCGTGCCCAGACCGTGTCATCCACTGCCTTGTAACCGGTCCAGGCCATATACAACCAGTACATGCCCATGGCCGCGGCGACGGCGAGGTAGCTCATGCCGACGTAACCGCTGAAAGTCAGCATCAAGGTCGCCACGAGGAACGCCAGGATGTAGATCAGGATGTGCTTCTTGGCCACTTCGATGCCGCGCTTCACTGGCAGCACCGGAATCGATGCAGCCAGGTAATCGTTGAAGCGGAAAATCGCGATGGCGTAGGAATGCGGCATCTGCCACAGGCTGAACATCACCAGCAACGTCAGTGCGGCCATGTCGAAGCTGTTGGTCACAGCGACGTAGCCAATCACCGGCGGCATGGCGCCCGACAGACTGCCCACCAGCGTGCCGTGAACCGACTTGCGCTTGAGGTACAGGCTGTAGAAGCCGACGTAGATGATGAAACCGATCACCGCGAACAGCGCGGCCAGCGGGTTCGCCACCTTGTACAACAACGCAACGCCGGCGACACCCAGGACGGTCGCAAAAGCCAGGGCCAGTTTCAGGGAGATCAAGCCCTGGACC
>NZ_JBFULH010000991.1:0-1195 GCF_056400445.1 Pseudomonas sp. P5_B2
CGTCGGAGTTGGCGAGGATAATCAGCCCTTCCTTGCCCTGGCGTTCGGCCAGATAATCAATCGCCGGCAATGCTGCGTCGATCAGCAGCCGGTTGCTGGCCAGCAGCACGTCGAGGCTGGCGCTCGATTCCAGCGCCAGTTCGTGCTTGCCATTGAAATGCACGCCATGACTGAGGCTACGCCGCCACGACGCGTCGATTTCCGCGCGCAATACGYCATCGGGGACTTCACCCTCGAGATGGAGTTTTTCCCGGGCCAGCCGGGCTTCGTGGTGACGTTTCGGTGGTGTGGTTTTTATTGGCGTCATCAAGCGCTCCGAATCGGTCCGCCCTGCGCTTTTCAAGTTCAGCGCCTTGGCGCAATCTTTACGTTAACGTCAGGGGGATGGCAAGTGCCTTACGGCACTTGTGTTTTCAGAGTAGCTATTTATACGTGAGGGTCACCAAGGCCTTTGCTCGGGGCGGCGTATTGCGGTTTCAAGTGACCGTCCTGATCAAGTAGCCAGGCGTCCATGATTTGTCGGACCACAGGACCGGCGACGCGACCACCGGCCTCGCCGTTTTCGATCATTACCGAGATAACAATCTTCGGGTGCTCAGCCGGAGCGAAGCCGACGAACAAGGCGTTATCACGATTGCGCTCCAGGGTTTTCGCGCGGTTGTAGCGCTCGCCCTGTTTGATCGCAACGACTTGCGCGGTGCCACTCTTGCCGGCAATGCGGTATTGAGCCCCCAGCGCTGCCGCCCGGGCAATCCCGCGAACGTCGTGCATAACCATCTGCATGCCGTGGTTGACCTGCTCCCAGTCACGCGGGTCCTTGAGCAGGATGTTCGGCATCGGGTGCTCATCGACCGGCGCGACACCGTCCACGGTCTTGGCTAGATGCGGTCGATTCCACACGCCTTTGTTGGCAATTAGCGCGGTGGCTTGAGCCAGTTGCAGCGGCGTGACCTGCATGTAGCCCTGGCCGATGCCGAGGATTACCGTCTCTCCAGGAAACCAGGCCTGACGGCGTGTGGCGCGCTTCCAGGCTTGGGATGGCATCAAACCGGCAGACTCTTCGAACATATCCAGCGAGACTTTCTCGCCGAGGCCGAACATTGCCATGTAGTCGTGCAGGCGATCGATGCCCAGCTTGTGGGCCAGATCGTAGAAGTAGGTATCGTTGGAGCGCATGATCGCTGCGTCCATGTCC
>NZ_JBFULH010000992.1:0-1192 GCF_056400445.1 Pseudomonas sp. P5_B2
TCCCGGGTGGGGTTTCTGACGAGCTTGTTAACGAGGGCCATTGTTTCACCCCTATAGGGATCGCTTTTTTTCTCGCAAAGCCGGATCACCTTTTTGTTGTCTGCCCTCAGTACTTTTGTAATGGCCTCCAACAGCGTGGTCTTGCCGGTTCCCTTGGGCCCATCTAGAGATACAAACAGCGGACGATTCATTCTTCACATAACGATAGATGTACGTTTTTTTTGCCCGGTTCGCTCGCTGAAACCGCTTGGCGCGACTACGCGAATCGAGTGGGGGCCCCTTATGAACAGACATTGATGAACACTCTAACCCGGTTTCTGGCTGACGGGTCTCAAAATCCTGGAGGTCGTAATCGGCGCTACGGAATAATCGCAACCTTCATCACGCCATCCCTTTGATGAGCAAACAACTCATACGCCGCTTYGATGTCATCCAGCTTGTAGCGATGAGTCACCAGCGGCGATTTAAATTGACCACTTGGGTAGCGCCCAGTTGTTTAGCGACGCTCATGCGCTCGGCCACCGCATCAACGCCGATAATCGTGGTCGCGCCTTTAAGGCGTGCACCGGCCACCGCGCGGAGCCAAATTGGTCCCAGGGCGAACACCGCGACGGTATCGTCGATCTCCACCCCTCCTCGCTCGGCACCGGAACATCCGGTGGACATGATGCCCAGGCACATCAGCACTTGTTCGTCGGTCAGACCATCCGGTATCGAACATAGATTGGCCAACGCATCCGGCACCAACACGTATTCAGCCTGAATTGAAGGCGCGCTCTCGCATTCTGTGGCTGCCGCAAAAGATGCCAGGCGCTAATACCGGCCACTAAGGTCGCAGTGCCTAGAAATGCCGCCAGCGTCATGTGGACCAGGCGATAAGGAAACGATGGGTTGAAAATGATCGCCACCAATGCTCGGCAACGAAACGGCCATCGGTGCCAATGGCGAATCCGGCGGGCCAGGAGTTGGCCGACAGTATCCAAAACGCGCTGATCAACGATCCTACGGCTACCGCACAGGTGGCAAAGAAATGCAGTCGAGGGCCGACCTTCTTCAGTCCGAACAGCATGATACCCAAGAAGCCCGCCTCCAGAAAAAAGGCGGCGAGCACGTCGTAGAACATCAACGGGCCCAGGATATCGCCCGCTTGGGTGGACAGTCGCGACCAGTTGAGTCCGAACTAGTACTCCAG
>NZ_JBFULH010000993.1:0-1191 GCF_056400445.1 Pseudomonas sp. P5_B2
GTTGGGCGTCAAGCTGGATTCGGGCGGCGGCACCAATGGCGCCACTGCAACTTCTTACGGTGGCACTGTTTTCCCAACCAAATCCAACGGCGAACCGGTTGATGACTTCTCTAGCTTGGGCGTGACTGCCAAAGCCAAGATCTCCCAGACCGAACTGAAGCTGGGTACCCTGCAACCCAAACTGCCGGTCATCGTGACCAACGACGGTCGTCTGCTGCCGCAAACCTGGCAGGGTGGCCAGCTCTCTTCCGGTGACATCAAGGACCTGACGCTGGTCGGTGGTCAGATCGAAGCCGTTAAAGGTCGTAACTCCAGCAACAACGAACAGATGTCGATTGCGGGTGCGAACTCCCGTGGTCCCAATTTCCGCGACAGCAACAAGTTCAACTTTGCCGGCGGCGACTACAAAATCACCAAGGACCTGACGGCCCAGTATTACTACGGCAACCTGGAAGAGTTCTACAAGCAACACTTCCTGGGTCTGGTTCACAACTGGGCAATCGGTCCGGGCGTGTTGAAGTCGGATTTGCGTTATTTCAACAGCTCTGATGATGGAGCCAATGGTCACGACCCGCTGTACTACAGCACTGGCAACTACAACGCGCCGAGCGGTAAAGGTGAGGTCGACAACAACCTGTACAGCGGCCTGTTCCTGTACTCCGTTGCCGGTCATACCTTCGGTGGCGGTTACCAGGTCAGCAACGGCAGCAGCGACTTCGTTTACCTGAACCAGGGTGACGGAGCGTCGGCCTATATCATCACCGACTCGCAAATCCAGAAATTCGCCCGTGCCGGTGAACACTCCTGGCAGGCACGCTACTCGTTCGACTTCGCCAAGGTCGGCGTACCGGGCCTGACGGCAGGTGTGGTTTACCTGCATGGTGACGACATCGATACCGTTAACGCTCGCGGCGCAGTGGCGGCCAGCGGCGCTTCAGAGTGGGAACGCGATCTGACCGTTGCTTACGTGCTTCAGGATGGCCCGCTGAAGAACCTCGGCGTTACCTGGAAAAATGCGACCTGGCGTACAGACCTGCCCAACACTCGCACCCAGGATGAAAACCGTTTGATCCTCAACTACTCGATCCCGCTGTTGTAATAGCGCTCGCGTCACCGAAACAAAAAAGCCCCGCCCGGCATCACGCCCGGCGGGGCTTTTGTGTTTCAAGGCGGGTTCACCCCCGTAAATCC
>NZ_JBFULH010000994.1:0-1190 GCF_056400445.1 Pseudomonas sp. P5_B2
CTAGTTAGGTAATACATAGGAGTGTTCGATGTTATTCACAGTGTGACGCGACTTTCAGCTGCAGAGTAAGCTTTTGACGCGTTCAAGCATCATCCGGCTGCATTCATCCGGCAGTCTTCCCTGGCGAATACCGAGACCGTGGCGATGCTATCGAACTGGATCTCGCGCAGGGTACCGAAGAACGCGTCCCAATCGACTTCGCCCTGACCGATGCGAGATGTTGGTGCACGGTGGCGACGACACCCGGCGGGTTGACGATGTAGTGCAACCCGGAAGAAGCCTCGTGGCTGTAGGTATCGGCGATGATCAGGCGGCTCAGCTTCGACCCGGCATACTTGAGCATCGAGGCGATATGGCTTTTGCCGTCGTCATAAAAAGAAGGTGTGCGGCGCCGCGTAGAGGTAGTTGATTCACTCGCGATCCAGACCGAACGATGTCCACCGACTCGTTGTTGCGCTCGCAAAAGGCGTAACGGCGCGCCTGGATATCCAGCTTGATACCTTCGCGTTCGAACTCCGGAACCAACTCGTCCATGGAGCGCATGAACTGGTTCTCGCAGACCAGCGGGTTGTCCGACTCACCGGTGAACCCGGTGTTGACCAGGTCGCAGTCCATCTCCACGGCAATCCGGATCGCTCGTTTCCAATTGCGTACCGCGCTCGGCTACCTTATCGACCATCTTGCCAGGGACAGGGTGCGGTACATGTAGGGGCCTAGTGCGATGCGCATTTGTTGTTCTCCTTGACCAAGACTTCAGCCCGGACACACATCCTGTGGGAGCGGGCTCGCGATAGCGGAGTGTCAGCCGACATTAATGTTGAATGTGCTGGCGCTATCGCGAGCAGGCTCGCTCCAACAGGGGACGGTGCTCAACCGTAGAAACGGGGGCGGTCAGGGAGTGTGACTTTTACGATCTGGCCGCTGTTTTGCGCTTCGATGCAGGCGTCGGCAGCGACGGCGGCGGCGAAGCCGTCCCATGCTGACGGGCCACCGACCTGGCCAGCGCGCACGCCATCAATGAACGCCTGCAACTCAACGTCATAGGCGGCAATGAACCGATCCTTCCAGTCCATCAAAATCGCGTTCGACAACTTCGCGCCACTGCGCAGTTGAACCTGCGAAGGCTCCGGCAGTTTGGCGATGCCGGTCTCCCCCACCACTTCGCACTGAATGTCGTAGCCGTACTGGCA
>NZ_JBFULH010000995.1:0-1190 GCF_056400445.1 Pseudomonas sp. P5_B2
ATCTTGTTAATACCACGCATCACGTAGGCTTCGAACTCGCTATCGAAATCGCCAGACATTTCCAGGATTTGCTCTTTCATACAATTCTCCAATACTAAATTAGTTGATGCCGTAAATGGCACTCAATAAAATTAGCATCAAACAAAATACAAAGCGCCCCACAAACTTAAACCGAATGTAACTACCCCCCAACCTCACAAGCACAAAAAACTTAGTCTATTGCAATACTCTCAAACCCCTTACGAATCTTCTCCTCCGGTAGTTCATCCGCAATAAACACAATCACACTTTCCCGTACTTCATCCTCAGCCCACTCGGTATCCCAGTCGAAACCGTACAACTTCAGAACACCCTGAAACACCATCCGCCGCGACTCACCTGCAATATTCAACACGCCTTTATAACGCAGCAACTGCTTGCCGTGATCCTCCAGCAGCTCATTCATGAACTCGCTGAGTTTGTCGATATCCAGCGGCTTGTCGGTGCGCAACACCAGGCTGGAAATGCGGTCGATGGAAGGGGCTTTGCTCACCGGGCGCAAACTCACGCCGCCGCCGAGGTCGGCATTGAGGTTAAAACCGCGCACGTCGAGCAATTCGGCCAAGTCGATCTTGCCGTGATCCACCACGCGGATGGGTGCGCGTCGGTTGATGCGGGTCAGGCGCTCACTTAATGCGGTGAAGGTCGGTTCGTCCACCAGATCGCGTTTGCTCACCAGCAAGCGGTCGGCGAAACCGATTTGCGCCTGGGCGATGGTTTGGGTCAGGTGAGTCTCGGCGTGCGCCGCGTCTACCAGGGTAATGATGCCGTCGAGGATGTAGCGCTCGCGCAGTTCTTCGTCGATGAAAAAGGTTTGCGCCACCGGAGCCGGATCGGCCAGGCCGGTGCATTCGATCACCAAACGGTCGAAGGCGATTTCGCCGCTGTCCAGGCGTTCGAGTAACAGGTAAAGCGCCTTGGTCAGATCGGTGTGGATGGTGCAGCAGACGCAGCCGTTGGACAGCGTCATGACTTGTACCGGCTCGTCACCCAACAGTTGGGTATCGATACCGGCATCACTGAATTCGTTTTCGATCACGGCAATTTTCAGCCCGTGCTCGGCCTTGAGGAGATGGCGCAACAGCGTGGTCTTGCCGGCGCCGAGGAAGCCACTGAGGATTGTTACGGGGATAGGGGGTAGCAAAAGAAGG
>NZ_JBFULH010000996.1:0-1188 GCF_056400445.1 Pseudomonas sp. P5_B2
GAATCATCCCCGCCTTGGGCCAAACAGTCATATTTATGTCATGTCAGGTCCGCAAGCTTGGATCTGTCCGCAAACAACAGGTCAATAACAACAAGGACGACCTCATGCCTACACAAAACCCACACCGCATTGTCGGCTTGTGCACTTCCAGCAAGGTGTACAACGCATTGACCGAACTCAAGCACCTGGAAGGCCATCGCAGCGCGAAGTTCCTTTCCCTGCTGGCGGAAAACCTGGTGCGCAAAGGCCTGCTCAATGAGCACGAAGTGGTTCATATGCTCGATCTGGTCGTCGATTGAGGCCATCAGTCATCGGCGTCAATGACGACTATCGAAAGCGTTGATTTTCCGTTTCTGCGCCAAGTCCGTAAGGTACCTCCATCGATTGATGGAGGTACTTATGTCCCAGATTCAGATCATGTCCGTTATCGGCAGCGCCGTTCCCGCACCGCTTAGAGCGCTGGGGTTGCTCGCCTGCTGGTATCTGGTGCAGGACGGTGAACCCATCACTGGTCCGCTCACCTCGCTGCCGGACGCCCAGGCTTTGTCGCTACGTATCGACCAGAGCCAGCTCAGCGCCTAAGGCAGCTGGACCTTCGGTTTGGTTTCAAGGTAAATGCCCCAGCTCGACATGAACAAGGCTGCAATCAATGGCCCGATGACAAAACCGTTGAGGCCAAAGATCGCCAGACCGCCCAGGGTCGAGATGAGAATCAAATAGTCCGGCATCTTGGTGTCCTTGCCCACCAGGATCGGGCGCAGCACGTTATCCACCAGACCGATCACAAAAATCCCGTACAGCCCCAACACCACGCCCTCCCAGATCGCCCCGCCGAGCAGGAAAAACGCCGCCGCCGGCGCCCAGATGATCCCCGCCCCCACCGCTGGCAACAGCGACAAAAATGCCATCAGCACCGCCCAGAGCAACACGCTCGGGATGTCCAGAAACCAGAAAATCAAGCCACCTAAAGCGCCCTGCGTGATTGCCACCAACAGGTTGCCTTTTACTGTTGCCCGCACCACCCGATTGAACTTGAGTTGCAACCGACGCTTTTGGTGTTCCTGCAACGGCACGGCTGCGCGAACTTCGCGTGCCAGCTCGGCACCGTCGCGCAAAAAGAAATACAACATGTAGAGCATGATGAAAAAGCTCACCACAAAATCAAACGTACCCTGGCCGAAACTGAAC
>NZ_JBFULH010000997.1:0-1187 GCF_056400445.1 Pseudomonas sp. P5_B2
CTATCGGAATCGCTCTAACGCTGCCGATTTATTGGCTTTTCAATGCTGGGCTAGGGGTTTCCCTTCCGCCCCTAATCAACGCCTGGATTTGACTTAGGCAGAAGGAGATTATGAGGTGGAAATTCTCTTAAGCTTGGCATCAGGCTTTGCATCCGCGTTTGATCCAATCAATTTGGTGTGGGGCTTTATTGGCTGCCTACTCGGTACTGCCATCGGAGTGCTGCCAGGTATCGGCCCTGCATTGACCGTGGCATTACTGCTGCCAATTACAGCGAAGGTCGACCCTACGGGTGCCTTAATCATGTTTGGGGGTATCTACTACGGCGCTCAATTCGGAGGATCTACTACTTCGATTCTGCTCAATACGCCGGGCGAGTCATCCTCCATGGTTACGGCGTTGGAAGGCAATCTCATGGCCCGCAATGGACGCGCGGGCCCTGCGTTGGCGACGGCGGCGATAGGGTCTTTTGTCGCTGGCACAATCGCAACGTTACTGCTGACCCTTTTTGCGCCAATAGTCGCGACACTGGCGCTGAAATTTGGCCCTGCCGAGTATTTTGCGATTCTGGTGTTGTCCTTCACCACTGTATCAGCGGTGCTAGGTGCCTCAATGTTGCGAGGATTCGCATCACTAGGTATTGGACTGACCATCGGGTTAATTGGGTTGGATTCCACTTCGGGGATTGCGCGATACACCATGAGTGTGCCGGAGATGGTCGATGGCATTGAAGTGGTGCTGGTGGCTGTTGGTTTGTTTGCTGTGGGAGAGGCGTTATACAGTCTTCTTTATCAAAAAGAGGAGGACGCTGGTCGGCATCGTATGACGTCGTTATGGATGACGCGCTCTGATTGGAAGCGATCTATTCCTGCCTGGATTCGAGGAACCATGATCGGCTTTCCTTTCGGTTCCATCCCTGCCGGCGGTGCTGAGATTCCAACTTTTCTTTCATACTCTGCAGAAAGGAAACTGAGCAAGTACCCCGAAGAATTTGCAGCCAGTAAAGGCAAGGGGGCCATCGAAGGGGTCGCAGGCCCCGAGGCTGCTAACAACGCGAGCGCTACTGGATCACTGGTTCCATTGCTGACGCTAGGCATTCCTACCTCGGCTACGGCGGCGATTTTGTTGGCAGCTTTTCAGAACTACAACTTGCAGCCGGGCCCAATGCTATTCCAGACCTCCGGAGACC
>NZ_JBFULH010000998.1:0-1181 GCF_056400445.1 Pseudomonas sp. P5_B2
GCCGTGYGTTACGCGATGTCTTGTCCAGACGCACATTGCCGGCCACGGTAGTCAGCGCACGAATGTTCAGCTCTTGCGGCGAAGCAAGAGCAAACAGTAAGGCGACCACATCGTCTGCACCCGGATCGGTGTCGATGATCAAGTCGATTTTTTCCGCCGCTTGGGCGCTCGTTGCAGTATTCAGGGACAAAGGCAGCACACTCCGGCAGGTGGTGCAGTTTCTGAGCATTGCGTTACATGTCGCACGCTCCTTGTGCGTGGGGGAACCGTATGTGAATGGCGCTAGAACGTCACCCCCGACACCAGCACGATGTTGCAGTACGGCGCACATTCGCCGGTACGAACAATTGCCCGCGCCTGGCGGCTGAGGACCTTGAACTGATCATGGCTAAGCAGCTCGCGCGCACCCAGCACGCCTTCGACGTTCAGTTCGTCCAGAACGCTCAATGCCGGTGGCTGCTTGTCCAGAATTTCCTGGGCCAGCACATGGCTTTCGACCTGCATTTCGCTGAGCACAACTTTCAAGGTACTGATGAAGTCCGGAATACCTTGGGTCAGCGCCAGATCAATCAGTTCGACACCTGGCGGCACCGGCAGACCGGCATCGCCGATGACGACCATGTCGCCGTGTCCCAGCGAGGCAATCAGCCGCGACAACGCGACATTGAGCAGTGGTGTTTTTTTCATGGTGCTTTGAACGCCTGTACGTCGGACAAATTGGGAATCGAGGGTTGCGCGCCAGCCCGGGTGACCGACAGTGCCGCGGCCACCTGCCCGAAACGGATTGCTTCGGCTTCGCTGCTGCCAGCGGCCAAGGCGGCAGCAAAACCACCTACGAAGGTGTCCCCGGCGGCCGTGGTATCGACGGCCTTGACCTTCGGTGCCGGGAAATGCTCCAGGCGTGCGCCGTCGGCGAACAGCGAACCCTCGGCGCCCAAAGTGATAATCACTTTCCCCGCACCCATGGCGATCAGTCGGGTCGCGGCGGTTTCGGCCGACTCCAGGGAATCCACCGACAACCCTGTCAAAGCAGAGGCTTCACTCTCGTTGGGAATCAGGTAATCGATGGCGGCAAACCAGTCAGCCGGCAAAGGGCGACTGGCGGGAGCCGGGTTGAGAATGACGATCTTGCCCAGTTCGCGACCTCGTTTGAGCGCATGGCCAACCGTAGCGTCCGGCAC
>NZ_JBFULH010000999.1:0-1178 GCF_056400445.1 Pseudomonas sp. P5_B2
GTATTGGGGCGAAAAGGGCGAGGCGACGGTGTTGCAAGACATTGACGCAGTGCTGAAAGCGCTGGCGTAAGCCAAGGATATTTCGCGCTGCAATGGCACGAAATGACGCAGACAAACAATAAAAAGCCCGACATCATCATCGGGCTGGGGTTGGCCAGGCAGGCCGGTAATTCGCTGTAGGGCTGTTCTTACGCGGGGCATTCGCCAAACGCGTTCACATTTTTTCCTAGGGTTCGTGCCAGCGTAGCTTGTTAAACGCGGGCTGCAGCGAATTAGGGCGAATTTTCTAACTATTGATTCTATGAATGATCTTGCATCCATTCCTGTGTTGTAGATCTTCGCAGTACGGAAGTGACCGCAAAGTCGCGTTTTAACCCGTGTCTTGGGCGATTGACAATTGTCGGAAATTCCGTGAAGGTGGCGTACCCAAATCAAACGGGCGTATGAATTGAGCGTTTGTATTACAGACAGCTCCTACAGAATCCCGACTATCGCGTTGGCGGGTGTGCCGGGTGGATTGGCGTAGCATTGACGTTTAACGTCCTGCCGAACCATTCACCTGCGTCCGACGTGTACTGTTCAGCTTCCATATCGTGGAGATCAGTTGATGATTTACGAAGGTAAAGCCATCACGGTTAAGGCTCTTGAAAGTGGCRTCGTCGAATTGAAATTCGACCTCAAGGGTGAGTCCGTCAACAAGTTCAACCGTCTAACCCTGAACGAACTGCGTCAGGCTGTAGACACCATCAAGGCAGATGCTTCGATCAAGGGCGTGATCGTCAGCAGTGGCAAGGACGTGTTCATCGTCGGCGCCGACATCACCGAATTTGTCGAAAACTTCAAGCTGCCTGATGCCGAGCTCGTTGCTGGCAATCTGGAAGCCAACAAGWTTTTCAGCGATTTCGAAGACCTCGACGTCCCGACTGTCGCAGCAATCAACGGCATCGCCCTGGGTGGCGGTCTGGAAATGTGCCTGGCAGCGGACTATCGCGTCATGTCCACCAATGCCAAGATTGGTCTGCCGGAAGTCAAACTGGGCATCTACCCAGGCTTCGGCGGTACCGTGCGTCTGCCGCGCCTCATCGGTGCCGACAACGCCATCGAGTGGATTGCCGCCGGCAAGGAAAACCGTCCTGAAGACGCGCTGAAAGTTGGCGCAGTCGATGCAGTGGTTGCTC
>NZ_JBFULH010001000.1:0-1178 GCF_056400445.1 Pseudomonas sp. P5_B2
TCGGGAAGTGTTAACGGTGGGCGCGGTGGGGACGTTTGCAGTGGGCTGGCTGTTGCCACGGCTGGCAGACTTCCAGGCGAAACATCCATTTATAGATTTACGGCTGTCGACCAATAACAACCGCGTGGATGTGGCCGCTGAAGGGCTGGATTACGCGATTCGATTTGGCGCCGGCGCGTGGCACGGGATTGAAGCGCTGAGGTTAATCGATGCGCCGTTGTCGGTGTTGTGCGTTCCCGAGCTGGCCCGGCAATTGCTATCGCCTGAGGATCTGTTGAAACAAACTTTGTTACGTTCCTACCGCACAGACGAGTGGCCTGAGTGGTTTTTGGCTTGTGGGTTGCCAGCCAATGCACCGCCCGCCAAGAGCATTGTTTTCGATTCTTCGCTGGCAATGATGGAAGCCGCACTCCAAGGCGCAGGCATTGCGTTGGCGCCGCCCCTGATGTTTTCCCGGCAACTGGCGGCGGGTGCCATCGAGCGACCTTTCGCCATCGGAATCACCACCGGTAACTACTGGTTGACACGCTTACAGTCGCGCACAGAAACGGCGGCGATGACTGCGTTCAAGGATTGGCTGCTACAAGCGGCCGAGATGGATTAGCGGATGGCACCCTGTGGGAGCTGGCTTGCCTGCGATAGGGGAGTTTCAGGTGACATCCATATTGAGTGTGTCGACGCCTTCGCGGGCAAGCCCGCTCCTACAAAGTTACGTTACGCTGACATCGCGCATCAACAAGCCAAACTTCAGGTCCACCTCGTCCGGTATAGGCAAATACACCGTGTGCCCATCCCCCGGCGCCACTTCAATTGGCTCGCCTTTGACGTTCTGCAATTGGTGTAAATCGAAATGGAAGTTGCCTTGGGGTGTCATCAACTCCATGTGATCACCCAGGCTAAAGCGGTTCTTTACCTTGACCTCCGCCAGCCCCTCACGCCGCTCACCGGTCAATTCACCGACAAACTGCTGTCGCTCCGACACCGAGCTGCCGTGCTGATAATTCTGGTACTCGTCATGCACATGCCGACGTAAAAATCCTTCGGTGTAGCCGCGCTGCGCCAATGACTCCAGATCGGTCATCAGGCTACGGTCGAATTCACGCCCGGCGACGGCGTCGTCGATGGCCTGGCGATACACCTGCGTGGTGCGCGCGCAATAGAAGTGGGATTTGGTCCGC
>NZ_JBFULH010001001.1:0-1177 GCF_056400445.1 Pseudomonas sp. P5_B2
GAAAAACTCAGCCAGGTAATCGACGATCAGTCCGTATCTATTGGTGAAAAATTCCGGGCGCATTTTTGGGATTTCCCAGCCAGGAATGTAAGCGTGAAATCGGTCGAAAAAGGCGGCGTCGATCATCTGCTCAGGGAAGGGGGCCAACAGGTGACTGGTTTTCACCAGCGACTCGACGCTCTGATTGATGTTTCCGACGAAGACCATGGAAGCGGAGGCTTCCATCTGCTCACGGCCACGACCGAAGGAGCCGGAGGCCATGAAGTCCTTCATGATTTGCACGCCGTCCCTGTCCTTGAAGTTGATGCCTGCCACCTCATCGAATGCCACTACATCCCAAAGACCGACCAGACCGATACGGCGACTGCTCATGTTGTAGAACAGGTTAGCGACGGTGGTTTGGCCGCCAGAAACAAGCATGCTATTCGGTGAGCATTCCTTGTAGATGTGGCTCTTGCCGGTACCGCGGGGGCCGAGCTCGCAAACGTTGTAGTTGTTCTCCACGAAGGGAACCATGCGGGCCAGCAAATGCCACTGTACTGACTCATCCAGGGTCGAGGGCTCCATGCCGATGGAGCGGATCAAGGCCTCGCGCCATTGTGATGTGTTCAGGGCGGCGCGCCCGGTGAACAACTCCTGCATGTTCATATTCGGCATCTGGATCGGCTTGAGGAGCGTGACGCCAAAAGGAGATCCCGATTGGCCTTCCTCGTGGTAATAGCTCAGCGTTGCGATCACCCAGATACCGCCCACAAGGAGCTTCTCGTATTCCTTGACGATGCCGGCAGAGATCTCCGCGTCCTTGATGCCGAGGTTGCTGAACGAGGCTTCGTAGCGATCTTTTTTCTCATTCAGACGCACGGTGACTCGGTCGATCACCTTGTACGTACCACGCTCGCGAACTAGAGACTTGACCTTCTCAGCCTCATCCGGGCGAACGTAGTTTTCGGCTAAAATTGTCTTCACATTCTTCAGTCCGTGCTCGATCACCTCTGAGTCATCGGACGCGCAGTACATACCCAGCAAGTACTCAAGCACATAAACCGGTACGTTAGCGCCTTCCTTGATCAGCTTGGTCAGGTCCTTGCGCACCACGCGACCGGTGAAGTGCTCGTTGAGCAATTGATCGAGATCTTTATCCACTTGGGTTTCCATCTAGTCTCGTACTCTCAAAAAA
>NZ_JBFULH010001002.1:0-1167 GCF_056400445.1 Pseudomonas sp. P5_B2
GGTGACGATGAGCGCAGCCTATATCGCCTCTGATGAGCTCCGCAAACGACATTTCATGGGGGCAATTAATGATTTGACGTTATCGTTATCTGCGCCCCAGCATGCCCATATCAATGGCATCCAGGTCACTTTCAGTTGATCGCGTACCCAGTACTGGTTTGCTCAAGGGATTGAAAAATGGGGCTTAAAGCAGCCACAGCCGAGACCGATTGATCCAAATTTATGATCGCATGCTTCACCGCCAGGCTTCGCTGTTGCCCGAGTCCAACAGAGAAGAGATCATATTTTTGATCCAGTTCTTCTGGGGTCAGTGGAGTCTCTGGATCGCCTTTGGCTGCAGTGACCGGGCTTACGATCACGGAGCCATTTTTCGTTGTGATGGTCAGTCGTGAAAGGATCTCGTCAGGGAAACGCTCCGAGATGTCGGAAGCCTCTATGATTTCAATGCGAGAGCTCATAGCCAATATGTCGGGCGAGAAAATAGCTGACCCAGTGACTTCGTCTGGCCCCACCTTGCCTCGGACAATGAGCGCCGCAAGAGGAAACGCTAGTGCGTATTGGGCTTCGTCTGCATTCGACGGTGTGTGGCCCTGCAGGCACATCGACTCGTAGAAGGTTTCAACACGGATTGTTTCTATCGAATCTGAGTTGAGGTGGGGGTAATCACGTTGTAGCTGCAGCATGGCAGTCAGCGCTGGCTGAGCCCATCGGCATACTGGCCAAGGTTTGAAGTACTGACTATCAATTTCCCATCGCTTTCCGATGTCGGCCCAATGCTTGGCGACAGTCGCATCCTCCACTGTCTCTGCAGGTGCTCCAGTCATTCCTTCTTTTGCCATTAAAAGCGCATTCAAGCCTACGAAAGCACCAGCACCATGAGCATCCCGGAGCATTGTAGGGGTTTGAACAACACGCATCATCGGACAGCGGGCACTGAAGTACTCGGCAATGCCTAAGGCGTGTCGGAAGGTCTGTTCATCGAAGTCCAGCATCTTGGAGCCAGCGCACACAACACCAATAGCGGAAAAACCACCGGAAGCATGATAAGTGGGGGAGGTCGCCATCAGCGCAGTACCGGCGCGGAGTGCTGTCTCGTAGCCAATGCATAAGGAGGTCAGAAACTCATGACCGTTCATGTCCTTGCCTTGATGGTGAAGAGCATCCGCT
>NZ_JBFULH010001003.1:0-1167 GCF_056400445.1 Pseudomonas sp. P5_B2
GTGTGGCGCGGTAGCGCCTTCGGCGGCGTGAAGGGCCGCACGGAACTTCCTAGCTATGTCGATAAAGCCAGCCGCGGAGAGATCCCACTGGAAATATTTATCACCCACAACATGCCTCTGGAAGAAATCAACGAAGCATTTGATCTGATGCATTCAGGGCAAAGCATTCGCACCGTCATCCATTTCTGAGATCCATCAGTTCTCAGACCTGAGCAAACAATCACCACCAACAGAAAGGAAACAACGATGTCCGTTTTTACTCATGTAACTGTCGGCACCAATGATCTACAAAAAGCACGTGCGTTCTATGACGTTGTTTTGAAGGAGATCGGCCTTAATCGCGTTGCTGATCTCGGCGAAGCCGGATCCATCTGGGGCGTCGATAAGCCTTCATTCTTTGTACTTAAACCTGCTAACGGCAATTCGGCCACTGTCGGTAACGGTGTCACCGTAAGCTTCGAAGCGCCTAACCGAGCTGCAGTACAAGCTTTCCATGAAGTAGCGCTGGCGAATGGCGGCGTTTGCGAAGGCCAACCAGGCCCTCGTGGCTGGGCTGAAAATGCCTACGCGGCTTACGCTCGTGATGCGGATGGAAACAAGCTGGCCGTTTACTGCTTTAAAGCGGAGTAAATAGGCACACCGAAGCCCTCTTAAGGGAGGGGGCTTCGGTTTATTAAGATTGAAGCCCTTTCCGTGCAACAGAAGCTCCCTTTTGCAGCGCTCTACCAATCTGCTCCTCAAAATGACCAAGAGTCATCGACTGCAAAGCGGCTGCCGTCACACCTCGGTATGCTACCAAGGCATCAATCATTTCCTGAGCGTCGCGAGTGGCCAGAAGCTGGCTGCTATGAACAACGACATTTTTCGCGGCAAGTTGCGCTATATCAGCAGGTATGCCGGCAATAATCGCCTGGTGCGCAAGTGCGGTCATCAGCAAAGCGGGAAAGGCAGGGCCGGTGCCGGAGAGCGCTGATAGATAATCAATGAAACCTTCTTCCTGAACCTCAGCAGCTGTGCCCACACACTCGAACAAACATTGCACGAGACTCTTCCGGGTCGCATCTAGCTCCCCAAAACAATACCAAGGCGTAAAAGACTGTTCGATTTCTACCGCGGCGTTTGGCATCGCCCGCACGACAGCCGAAGCTGACGTCTGCGCAACGATAG
>NZ_JBFULH010001004.1:0-1167 GCF_056400445.1 Pseudomonas sp. P5_B2
GAGTCCAGGTCAATCCAAGCTTGCGACGGGTCATGGAAGGGCAGTCCAAATCCAGCACAGCCTGTCAGCAATAACAGGCTCCCCGTCAGCATCAACTTGTGCATAGCGCAGCTCCGGTCAGGCGGGATAGTCTTGCGGCAGACTTTCCAGGGATGATTTTATTTTGATCAGGCCGATTCCAAGCCTTGGGTTACTTGATCGCGTTTTCCGCGTTTTGTTTCCGGGTGTGATACTTTTGTTACTCAACGGTTGCACCAGCGTCAGCTATTACAGTCAATTGGCCAGTGGCCRGCTGCAACTGCTGCGGGCTCGTGAGCCGGTGGACGAGGTGATCGTCGRTCCCTCCCGAGATCAGAAACTGCGCGCGCATCTGACTCAGTCACAAAAAGCCCGGACATTCGCCAGCGAGCAACTGCACTTGCCAGACAACCAAAGCTACCGGCTGTATGCCGACATTGGCCGGCCGTATGTAGTCTGGAATGTCTTCGTCACGCCGGAGTTTTCCCTGAAGCCGCAGAACCATTGCTTCCCGATCGCAGGTTGCGTCGCCTATCGCGGTTACTACAGCCAGAGCGCAGCCCGGGGAGAAGCAGCGGTGCAACGCCTGCAAGGTATGGACGTGTCGATTGGGGGGGTCGAGGCATACTCGACGCTCGGCTGGTTCAACGATCCGATCCTCAACTCGATGATGGGCTGGGGCGACGAGCGGCTGGCGACCCTGATTTTCCATGAGCTGGCGCATCAACGTGTTTATGTGAAGGACGACACGGAGTTCAACGAGTCTTTCGCCAGCTTCGTCGAACAGGAAGGCACGCGCCAATGGCGTGCATCCCGAGGCCTGGCGCCGGACAACGGCGCGCAGGCACAGCGACGGGATCAATTTACTCAGCTGGTGCTGGACACTCGCACGCGCCTTGAAACGCTTTACGCCTTGCCCTTGCCGACGGATCAGATGCGCCAGCGCAAGGCTGCCGAGTTCGAGCGGCTGCGCAGCGAATACCGGCAGTTGCGCGACAGCCAATGGGTGGGGGACAGGCGCTATGACGCTTGGGTCAACGCGCCGATGAACAATGCCCGGCTGTTGCCCTTTGGGTTGTACGACCAATGGGTACCGGGGTTTGCGGCGTTGTTTCGGCAGGAAGGTGGGGATTGGGTGAGGTTTTATGC
>NZ_JBFULH010001005.1:0-1165 GCF_056400445.1 Pseudomonas sp. P5_B2
CATTTGCACAGCGCCGACAGCTTTGCCGTTCATCGACACTTCACCCACCTTGTAATCGGCACGCCCCGAAGCGCTGGTGCCCGATTCCGCAGTCAGGTTCTTCATTTCAAATTTCTTGAGGCCCAGTACCGATTGCTTGGCACCAAAAGTGGTTTTGCTGTCCGTCAGCTCCAGGGTGTTCTCGCCGGTGTAGTAACCGTAGGTACTTTTTACCAGGTTGCTGGCCAGGGTCAGGCCATTGAGTTCAACCTTCAACGGGGTTTGATCTTCAGCCACGGTGCTCAGCGTCAGGCTGTTCATGTAGCCGTTGGCCTTGACCTTCTGTGCCTGGGCGCTGGCGGCGACGTCGAGGTTCAAACCAGAGAATTTCAGGGTGGACTTGTCGTCCAGCACGACGTCCAGCGGTTGCAATTCGAGGGTGCCGCTGGTGGAGTTGTCGTAACCAATGCTGACTACGCCGGTGAGCGGGGATTTGTCTTTGGCGGCGGCAAACCACTTCTCGGTGAGCGAGGTGCGTTCCAGTTCGTAGTGACTGGTGGCCATGACCGGCAACCACTTGAAAGAGACCAGGCGCGAGAACGGCAGCGGACCGTGTTCGATGTGGTCGGCAAACAGCAATTCAACCGGGGTTTCACCAAACATCTCGCCTTCGCCTTTGAGGCGGTAGTGCGCAGTGCTGCTGAACACATGACGATCAAGCGATACCAGTTCCAGCGATGCGGTGCCATTGGAACCGAGCAGCGCGGCATTCAGCTCTTTGTTAGCGTCGGCGATGGCGGTGTTCAACACACCTTCGATTTTAGTCCCGGTGTACCAGGCACCGCCCGCGCTGATTGCACCGATGGCTACGACGATTCCAAGAAGCACGCCTGCTGATTTATTCATGAATGACCCAGTCAATATCCATTGTTTGAAGGTGTCGTCGTCTTCCCTGAACCCGTGACGGGTTACGGCTCGACTCCGCTAAAAGTGCGGTGGAGATTAGCATTGAGCGCACCGGGCGGCCCAATGATTAAAGGTTAAATAGTGTCTTTGGAACTGAAGTGACTATGGACACTTTACAAGGGCTGAGAGTTTCAGAGGCTATCAGGTCCTCTTCGCGAGCAAGCCCGCTCCCACATTAGATCTTCAGTGGACATAGGATCTGAACAATGGAGATCTGATG
>NZ_JBFULH010001006.1:0-1164 GCF_056400445.1 Pseudomonas sp. P5_B2
CGCTTTCCCTGGCCTCTGGAAACGTCCCAGTTGCCCTCTGCGCCATGGGTGAGCTCATTCAGGTAATCAACGTAAAAGTGCTCGGGTAAGCGAGACAGAGCGAAGGCGCGGCAGGCCTCGTCGTCTGAAAAGTCTCTGCGGTAAAGACTCAGGTTCTCGCGAAGCCCGCCTGCAAACATCCACGGCTCGTCTGGAATGAAGATTGCTCGGCCGTCAGTGTCGTCAAGACATTGCGCTCGGTTTCGTAGCACCGAGGTCTTGCCGCTGCTCGCGGTCCCGATAATCGCAATATGTTTAGCTTGGGTGGTCGGTAGCTGTACCGGTTCAAGGTGGGACGAATCAGCGTGATTGGCACGAAGGAAATACTCGATGTTTTTGTGCCCGACAAATCCTTGAGAGATGCTTTGCACAATATCCGGAATGTTATTGGCGACGGATCTCAAGCCGCCAATCAATGCCATGGCCGCCAACACTCCAGGTGCATCGACGTGACCCAGATAGACTAGCTGCAACAGTGCCGCACTGAGCAGCGCCGCAATGGGCGTCATCGTCGAGATCAAACTGATCGCCGCCACCAGGCGGGCCGCTTTTTTCAGCGACGCTGCTTCGGGGTTTCGTTTGTCGGCGTAGTCGCTTATCAGTTTGGCATTCCAGTTCTTAAGCCAGGCCTGGCGTCGGTTTTTTGTAGCGAACACTCCTATCTCAATGCGTTGCGTGGCGTTCAGTGATAGTTGTGCATAGGTCATGCTCAGTCGTTGAGCCACCCAGAACACGACCAGTGAACTGACGACAATGACCGCCAACGCGGCCAAGGCACTGACGCCTAGGGCAAAGAAGAAGAATGTTGAGGTAAAGATGACCGTGGCGAGTGCCAGCGAGATTGTTATAAGTCCCGACCATGAAGATTCGACACGTGCCGCTTCGCGGTCAAACAGCGTGGTGAGGCTGAGTGGAGACGAGCCACCCAGCGAACTGTTCTTTTTGAGCAGAAGGCGTTGTTCCACATAAGAGCGACCGCCGACACCCACCAGTTCAGCCAAAAAAAACGAGTGGTTGAGCGCCAGCCAGGCGCAGTAGGTCAGCGCCATGCAGGTGGCCCCGAGTGCGATGTTCGACATGACCACCGAGTCGTCTTGTATGAGCTGCGCCAGTAACGATTTGAGG
>NZ_JBFULH010001007.1:0-1162 GCF_056400445.1 Pseudomonas sp. P5_B2
CTTCACAGGCATGCCGGGCCTCCCTCAGACAGACCTTCGCCCGTTCGAAATCGAAACCGTTCACCGCGCCCTCCATTTTCTGGAAGCTGTTCGCAAACGCACCGCGCAGCATGCCCGCATGTGTGGCGAAATAGGGCACGGCCTGCGCATCAAAGTCATCCAACAGGTCATCGAGATGTCGGCAAACTTGCTCCAGTTCGACAACGTCGACCGCTATTGGCTCTGCTTTGACCGCACTGGGCAACTTTTCGCGTAATTGCTCCAGCAGTGCCACCAAGGGTTCACTCAAGGCTTCGAGACTGACTTGCAGCTCTTCGTCTGGTCTCTTTGCGCGCAACGCCTGCTCCAATGCATCTGCCGCCTTTGCGACGGTGTCGGCACCGATGGTCGCTGACATGCCCTTGCAGCTATGGGCCAGCAGCTCGGCCTTCCCCATCTCTCCCACCGCCAGCGCCGCACGCAGCTGCGACAGCAAGGAGCCTTGGTCGGCCAGGTAGCGGTGCAACAAGTCCAGGTACAGGCTGTGCTTGCCCAGCACCCGGCGTAGCCCGGCAGCGACGTCCACGCCACCGAAATTCAAGTCGGAATCGGCCGCGATATCAACACAACCAACTTGCCCCTGCAGTAAGGGAGAAGGCGCTGTGCCGGTAGGCTCGATCCAGCGCAGCACAGCACGGAGCAGTGCGTCCGGGTCGATCGGCTTGACGATAAAATCCACCATGCCCGCATCCCTACAGCGTTCGCGATCGGACAGCATGGCATTGGCGGTCATCGCGACAATGGGCAGATCACGCTTCCCGGGCAAGGCACGAATGGCACGCGTCGCGCTCACACCATCGAGTACGGGCATCTGCATGTCCATCAGCACTAAGTCGTAGGYGCGCGTTTTCACCCTGTCGACGGCAATTTGCCCATTTTCAGCGATATCGACGACTAATCCGGCATCGCTCAGCAGTTCGCTCGCCAACTGCTGATTCAGTGCGTTGTCTTCGACCAAAAGTACTCGCGCACCGAAAATTGCCGACATGATGTTCCCCGTTGGAGCATCCTGCGAAAGACTCTGACGGGCGCTCTTATGGTCATCTACCGCCAGCGTCCGGCCGCGTTGCAGTTTTTTTTGCGCAGCTGGGACGGTGCCAACCCGAGCGGTGAACCAGAAGGT
>NZ_JBFULH010001008.1:0-1159 GCF_056400445.1 Pseudomonas sp. P5_B2
ACCTTGCTCGAAGGTGTAACGCCCGGGTTTAGCGGCATCTCCCTGCACAGTCACCAGCGATTCGGCATTTGCAGCAAACGTCATGAACAGGCTGCAGCAAAGCAGCCAGGAAGAACGAAAAATCATTGCACTACCGGCTTATTCGGGCGCACTTGAACAATGCGTAGGGGCAATTCGGGGGTGAGGTGCTGCTCGCTGGCCATGATGAAGCCGTCGATGGGGTCGACCCAATAGCGGTTCTGCGCGCTAAAGCCCAAGCCTTCCATCGTGAAGTCTTCGTCCACGCGCAACAGCTCGACGTCGCGGTCGAGGATTTGCACGGTTTCCAGCCCTTTCTTGTTGAAGCGGCTGGTAATGATCACGCCCATCCGGTAACCAGAGATGAAGTCGACCTGACGCCGAGACTGCAGACCATCGGGAATACGATGCAGGCCGGTCTTGAATGGGGACGCTCCGTCAAAGCGAGTGCCGTCAAGATTTTCGTTGAAACCGACACTGCGAATGGCCAGGCCATCTTCCAGCATCAGGATCTGGCGGGTCGAAGCCATCCAGAAACCGACACCATCCTGCAGACGCACCAGCGCCATGACGGCTTCGCCCGTAGGTGCCTCGATGGTGATCTGGTAGTAAGGCGTTGCATCGACTTGCTGGCGAGTCAGGTTCAAGGGCTCAGGCACTTGGAACGCGACTTTCAGCGTGTCTATGGCAGCGGTCGACAACGGATTGCAGGCGCTCACAAGAAAGGAGGTCACCGATAGGGCGGCCAGTCGCAGAAATTTCACAAAAATTCCAGTGCTTAGTTGTTGTTTAGGTCATCTTGAATACCGACACCCGTACTAAGCAGGTTGGCCGTAGGGAATACCTGGCTGATGAAACGGTTCCAGCGAGTGACATCGGCCGGACCGACATAGACCACATCCTGCGGATGCAGCTTGAAGTGTTGGGCAAGGGCGTATGCCGAAGGCGACTTCAGGTCGATCTGGAATACCTTGACCGGTTCAGCTGCCAGATTCTCTACACCACGGATCACATAAACTTCTTTGCCACTGGACGTTTCCTGGCGTAAACCGCCAACCGTGCCAAGGGCGTCGGTGAGGTTCATGTTGCTGCCTTTGAAGACAAGCGCGCGAGTCGCGACAACCTCACCCAACACATAGAC
>NZ_JBFULH010001009.1:0-1159 GCF_056400445.1 Pseudomonas sp. P5_B2
CATGAATCATCATGGGCCTTTTTTTTATTCTCTTGACCAGATTTTAATTTGCTCAGACAGTGCATCTATTTCTGCAACGTAAAGCCCAATATTTTTCAACTTCAATGGCGACTCACTGAGTTTCATATTTTTTTTACGCCCGATGAGCTCTCGGCTCGCGGTGTCACAAAAATAACGAAGGCCAAAGAAAAAATCATTGATATTATTGATAGCCGACGACGCTCGTCGGTAGATTTTTTCCAACTCATACACCTGTTCTTTGGGCGCTACTCCCCTCATACCAGGCAACATCACCTCTCCACTAGCATGGTAAACCTCTAGCTTTGACCGTCCGCCATGGCATCGACACATATCCAATGAGAGCACTTGTATAAAATTAGCAAAGATATTATGGATATCGAGATTCAATTCTCGCACCAGATCTTTAACCTCCCCGACATCAGCCCCCAGATACATCAAACGAAGTGCAAGCTCGTGCAAGAGACCATCGACATCAGTCGGCGGCATACCGATAAATTCTTCAGAGGAAAATAACGTAAACCGTCGATGATCCAGACTATTAATCGGCAAGCGCAGACCATCACCGGGCGTACTTTCAATCGCCAAACGTAACTCTTCAGCAAAAACATTTAAATCAGCTATGACGCTATCACATTTACGATCCAGTTCCTGGAGTCTTTCAGTTAACGCCCTCAGGTAGTTAGTACTAAACGAAGATAAAATCACCAATTTATCGGTATCTGGCGGTGTAACCAACGCATGCCCCTGTTGCACCCACACGCCTGAAATACTCTTCATCTTGTCCAGAAACGGAGGCAGTAAAACCAGAAAATCCAAATAACACTTTAAGTATCCAAAATGCCGCTGCTGCAGAAGAAAACCAAACATAACAACTCCACAATTCCAATTAACCCATAAACGAACGGACGATCAATCAAATCGACGTCCGCCCTATAGCGGACGCCAAGTGTTAGCTCAGGCCAGAATCTCCCAAACAAACTGACAGCCACATCGCAATACTGGTTTTCAAGGCCTGGAGACCGGACGCAGATATTCAATAAAGCTTGTTGCCTCTACTTGAAAAGCGGCACTATAGTCACTGTCACTCTGGAATTTACCTGCATCCATTGCATCAACGAAAAGTTCAATCGCACGAGAA
>NZ_JBFULH010001010.1:0-1159 GCF_056400445.1 Pseudomonas sp. P5_B2
AAGACTTCTCCTGCATAAAGTATTACTTAATAAATGACTAGTTTTAACAGGAGCGTAATGCTGCATGTGCTCACTCTGCGGCAGGGGCGGCTGCCTGCTGAAATCAAGCTGAGGCGTTTCTGATCGTAGCCAACAGACCACTCAAGAAGCAATGTAAAAAACTCTTTGGGTCTGGCTTGGTGAGTGTGGAGGGCTTGTGTGGGCTGACTCCGTAGGCAGATGAAGGTTGCCATCTGACGGTACCGAAAAAGTAAGCTTGAACAAAACGATACGAATCGTATATGTTTGTTCCGCGCATATGAAGCCCATCACGGGCAAAACAACAAGAACGCGCGAAGGAGACAAACATGCATCAGGGTTCGAGCCTGAAAGGCGATGTTGCGACCGTTACCATTGTGGGCAGCATCTGGCACTCGACCAGTGAGCGGTTGGCTGAACGCGACAAGCACTTCGCGTCCGCTGATTTCCAAAATTTCCCCGTCAACTCTGCCTCGACGCGCGATACCACCGGCTCGATCCTCGACGCCGATTTCAGCCTTTCAATCGACGTTCGGAGTTCAGCTACATTCCTCGACGGTTTCGGGGAGTGAGCATGTCGATCCCCCATATTACCAATCTCAGATTTGGGCGACGCACGTTGCTCGTGTCCACTGCAAGTGCCGCGACACTCGCCATGCTGGGTGCGATACCGGTGCTCGCGAAGCCATCCCGAGAGATCGCACGAACACCATTCGACCCCAGTCAGTTTGACRTTCGCTTTGTCGTGACGGACCGCCGATTAGCGCAAAGCCTGGCTTTCGCCATTGAGCATGCCAAAAAGGGCAGCGCGCGGCTTGAAGTCACGAACGGACTCACGAGGCTTTGGCAGGAATCGCTCGTGCCGTTTTGGCGTGAGCAAGGTGGCGCTGTCGCCGGACTCACCACGCGCGAGGTTTGGCATTGCCTTGCGGAACAAGCACGCAGCCAGTCGCGCCGTACGGTTGTGCTGCATCAGTACGACGTATCGGCGAATCAACCCAATCCTTTGGTTTCATGGATCATCGCGTGAATTATGAGAACACCCCCGAATGTATCCCCCGAAGTTTTTTCCGTCGCGCTGCAGGCGTTTGCCGGTGTAGTCGGAAAAGAATGGGTCTTCGTTGAGGACGAGGATCTGTTT
>NZ_JBFULH010001011.1:0-1158 GCF_056400445.1 Pseudomonas sp. P5_B2
AGATATGTCAAAACTCAGGCTGTTCAAATTCTTCCGGGCATGCTAAAACCTTTGAAGCGCTTTTCCTAGCTGCTTGAAAAAGAAGGGAAAAATATGACGAAGTCGGAGTTGATCGAACGAATTGTCACCCATCAGGGGCTGCTCTCATCCAAGGATGTGGAGCTGGCCATCAAGACCATGCTTGAGCAAATGTCCCAATGCCTGGCCACTGGGGATCGTATCGAGATCCGCGGTTTTGGCAGCTTCTCTTTGCACTATCGCGCGCCGCGGGTTGGGCGTAATCCGAAGACCGGTCAGTCGGTTAGTCTGGATGGCAAGTTTGTGCCTCATTTCAAGCCGGGAAAGGAGCTTAGAGATCGGGTGAATGAGGATGAGGAGGAGGAGGTTTGACTTCCATAGTGCCTAAAGGATGTGCTCATGCGTAACCTCAAGCGCGCACTACTCGCTGTATTCGTTCTATTGCTGGTTCTCGCGGTACTTGCGTTTGTACTCGAAAATCAACAATCAGTTTCCCTGCTGTTCTTGGGGTGGGTCGGACCACAGCTGCCAGTGTCGTTACTCGTCGTCTTGGCGCTATTGGTTGGCATGACAATCGGACCGCTTCTGGGATGGCTTCTGGGACGTTCGTCCAGATCTTCACGCAAGCGCATTGTCTGATTGGAATAAACCCATGATGCACGCCGAGTTGGCAACGCAGCTTGTCTTTATCCAATAGTAAAACCCTCATTAAGCTGTAAAATGCTGCGCGTGGCCGGTAGTGGCATATGCCCACATCGGTTCAGGCTGACTCTGTCAGAAGCCTCGGCAAGCTTGATGGCTTTTGCATTCATGGATTAGACAGTGCTCGGTTGACGGCCCTGTCAGTTACTCAAGGGTATGTTTTCGCGTGAAAATTCTAGTAACCGGCGGCGCCGGATTTATCGGTTCGGCGGTCATTCGGCACATCATTTCCAACACTACCGACTTGGTCGTTAACGTCGATAAGCTTACTTACGCCGGTAATCTGGAGTCGCTGGCCGAAGTTAGCCAGAACTCGCGTTACGTGTTCGAGCGCGTCGACATCTGTGATCGTGATCAGATCGACCGGGTGCTGCGCGAACACCAGCCAGATGCCATCATGCACCTGGCGGCAGAGTCCCACGTCGACCGGTCGATTAC
>NZ_JBFULH010001012.1:0-1158 GCF_056400445.1 Pseudomonas sp. P5_B2
GGTCTGCACCGGAGATTCGGAATTCGGCTTGCTGTTCTGGCAACCCAATGACCGCGCCCTGGTCATGCCTCGACGCCTGAATCGTTTACCCGGTTTCGAAGCAGCCTGCGAGGTCTCGGCCACTGCCGGCTGGCCCGTGCTCTTGCGTGAAACCGGCGGTGAGCCCGTGCCGCAATCGGCATCCACCATCAACATCGCACTGGTTTACGCACCGCCACGCAGCGAAGGCGACCAAAACCGCATCGAAACCGCTTATCACCGACTCTGCGATCCGATCTGCCATTTGCTGGATGAACTGGGCGGTGTGTCGTCCCTTGGCGAAGTCGAGGGCGCATTCTGCGATGGCCGTTTCAACGTCAACCTGGATGGCCGCAAGATGGTTGGCACCGCTCAACGCTGGCGCCAAAGCAAGGGCGGTACACGTCCGGTCGGGTTGGTGCACGGTGCATTGTTGCTGGATAACGAGCGCGAATCGATGGTCGCGGCAGTCAATCGCTTCAATGAAGCCTGCGGTCTGGAACAGCGCGTTCGCGCCGAAAGCCACATCGCCTTGCATGAAAAGTTCGCCGCGCCCGATGCGCTCGGCCGGCTCGACGCACTTTATCGCCAGTTGCTGGCAGACATGTTTAACGCTTAGCGCGTGCCGAAGACCACCATGGTCTTGCCTTTGACGTCCACTAGGTCGCGTTCTTCCAGATCCTTGAGTACGCGACCGACCATCTCACGCGAGCAGCCGACAATCCGGCCGATTTCCTGACGGGTCACTTTGATCTGCATGCCATCCGGGTGGGTCATGGCGTCTGGCTGCTTGCACAGTTCGAGCAGGCAACGGGCGACGCGACCGGTCACGTCGAAGAACGCCAAGTCACCGACCTTGCGCGTGGTGTTGCGCAGGCGCTGTGCGATTTGTCCGCTGAGTACGTAAAGAATGTCTGGATCTTGCTGGGACAGTTCGCGGAATTTCGCGTAGCTGATTTCCGCGACCTCGCATTCGATCTTCGCGCGCACCCAAGCGCTGCGAGCCTGTTCCAGTCCGGCCTGTTCGAACAGGCCCAACTCCCCGAAAAAATCTCCGGCGTTCAGGTAGGAGATGATCATTTCACGACCGTCGTCATCCTCGATCAGGATCGTGACCGAGCCTTTGATAATGAAGAACAA
>NZ_JBFULH010001013.1:0-1157 GCF_056400445.1 Pseudomonas sp. P5_B2
GGCCTTGATTGTCGGCAAGCATGATCAAGCAGTTGGAATTGCTCAGGATGTTTTCGTAATACGGCAGCACTTCCTGGTGCGTGGTCTGCACCAGCGAATGTTGGCTCTCCAGCAATTGTGCGATGCCTTCGGCCGGCAATTGATCGAACGCCGGGGCGCTCTGATGGTTGAGGCCGAACGCGCGGCAGCGGGACCAAGAGTCCTGAATGACGGCGTCGTGGGAGAGCGGCGAGGCGGGTGCGGCCATGGCAGTCGATCTCTGAGCATTATTATTTTTATGAGTAACGCGATTCATGTAGCAGCTGGCGAAGCCTGCGTTCGGCGACGCAGTCGTCGTAAACCCTGAATACGCGGTCATCCTGATACACCGTGGCGCCTGATTTTACGACGGCTTCGCCGCCGGTCGCAGCCTTCGGCAGCTGCTACATAAGGCGTGTGTATTTCAGGATTCTGCGCAGCAAAACGGTGTGTAGAGTGTTGTTCACTATTGTTCATTGTCAACGGCTGGATTGTTCAGTTGTTCAATCACGGTTGTTCATTTCTGTTCAGCAACGAAAGCACTCACTCCGCTCACTCAAGGATTTTCCAGCCAGATCAATGGCTTGCCATTTTTGGCATGAAACTCGCTTTGTATCCCCGGTCGCTTGACTCCAAATAATAAAAAAGGCCGAGCCATGTCATTAACCCTGGAGCACGTCAGCCGCACCGTCGAGGGCCAGACCTGGATCGATGATGCCTGCCTGAGTTTTGAACCCGGTTCCTTCAACGTTTTGCTCGGGCGCACGCTGTCCGGCAAAACCAGTCTGATGCGCCTGATGGCCGGTCTGGACAAGCCCGACAGCGGCCGCATCCTGATGAATGGCGTCGACGTCACCCAGCGCCCTGTACGGCTGCGCAACGTGTCGATGGTCTATCAACAGTTCATCAATTACCCGACCATGACTGTCTTCGAAAACATTGCCTCGCCATTGCGCCAGAGCGGTGTTTCCAATGAAGTGATCCAGAGCAAAGTGCTGGAAACCGCGAAGATGCTGCGCATCGAGAAGTTCCTCCAGCGCCATCCCCTCGAACTCTCCGGCGGCCAGCAACAGCGCACGGCCATGGCTCGCGCGCTGGTCAAAGATGCCGAATTGATTCTGTTCGATGAACCGCTGGTC
>NZ_JBFULH010001014.1:0-1157 GCF_056400445.1 Pseudomonas sp. P5_B2
ATCCAACTTGCAGCAAAAAGTGACGCGCTCTGTAAAACGCACCCCACTCACGGAAGAAAACTACACAGGGCGACTGAAAGCCCACTTGGAAAAAGAGGTGACCGTATGAGCATTTTGATGGGTTCCATGGGTGGGAGCCTCACAGCAAAACAACCCGATGCTCAGGTCATCATCAGTGATTTCAAGAAGTGTATGGCTGATTACCGCAGCCATGCCGAGGCATGGTATGGCGGCGTCCTGGATGCAGAACAACAATTTCAGGTCGGTGATGAAGTYGGCATTCAGGACAAAGACAGCAAAAAGCAAGTCGACCTTTACGCAAACTGCCCAGCCAATGGCAAGCTAAAACTGGTTCACAGTTTCGAGTCGGCGCGTTTTGTCCCTATCGGCAATACACCGGTTCGATTGGCGCCTGTGGCCGATGGCAAGCTGTTCGGTAAAAATGAAACAGGTCAGGCGATCACCGCAACGATTGGCCCTGGCGGGATTCTTGAAGTTGCGGATCTCACACCAAACCAACAGTACAAAATCACCTTTTTCCCAAACCCCACTCCCGCACAAATCGACACGCTGTTCAATTCCTATCAGGGCGTGATCGGCGATCTGAGCGGCTGGCTACAAACCCAGTGGACCACCGACTTTTTACCGCTGTGGCAAGCGCATAACAGCGCGTCCATGGCTGGCCGCGCCATGCAGGAACTGGAAGCCGCMTGGAAAGGCTTTTGGAAAGCGATCATGGATTTGTGGGGCGATATCAAAAGCCTCTACAACCTCGTTGCGCATCCTCGAGATAATTATGAAAGGCTGAAGAACTTCTTCACCGAGGAAGAAATCAAGCGCATCTACGACGCCTCGGCGGAAGCCATTCACACCGCCTTGCTGATCGCCAGTGACGAGCCATTGATGTGGATCTACATGGCCGCAATCATGGCGTGGGTCAAAATGCTGCCTCCGCAAACCTGCACGCAAGTGCTGTCTGAACTGACCACTGAAGTCCTGTTGTTTATTCTGTTTGGCGTTGTTTTGACCGGTGGTCTCGGCTTGGCAGCACGTGTCGGAACCAAGGCACTGAAAGCCACGCAAAACAGTGGCAAGGTGCTGAGGCTGATTGAAGACTTCACCGGCACGCTGATGAAAATCAGCAAGAAGAACGCCGC
>NZ_JBFULH010001015.1:0-1157 GCF_056400445.1 Pseudomonas sp. P5_B2
GCCAAGGCCACGCTCAACCTGCGTAACTTCTACATCAACCGCAATTTCACCAACCCGACCAGCCAAGGCCACGCTCAACCTGCGTAACTTCTACATCAACCGCAATTTCACCAACCCGACCAACCCTCAAAGCAAGGCCGAGGAGTGGACCCAGAGCTTCATCCTCGACACCAAGTCCGGGTTCACTCAAGGTCCGGTGGGTTTTGGCGTCGATGCGCTGGGCCTRTTGTCGATCAAACTCGATGGCGGTAAAGGCACGCGCGGCACCGGGCTGCTGCCGGTTGGCAGCGACGGCGACCCAGTCGATGACTTTGGTCGTCTGGCGGTGGCCGGGAAGATGAAAGTGAGCAAAACCGAAGTGAAGGTCGGCGAGTGGATGCCGGTACTGCCGATCCTGCGTTCCGACGATGGCCGCTCGCTGCCCCAAACCTTCCAGGGTGGCCAGCTGACGTCCACCGAGATCAGCGGCCTGACGATCTACGGCGGCCAGTTCCGCCAGAACAGTCCGCGCAACGATGCGAGCATGGACGACATGTTCATGAACGGCAAATCCGCAGCGTTCACGTCGGACCGTTTCAACTTCGGCGGCGGCGAATACACGYTCAACGACAAACGCACCCAAGTTGGGGCGTGGTATGCAGAACTCAGCGACCTCTACCAGCAGCAGTATTACAACCTGAACCACAGCCAGCCGATTGGCGACTGGGTCCTCGGCGCCAACCTTGGCTATTTCATCGGCAAGGAAAACGGCAGCGCTCTGTTAGGCGACCTSGACAACAAAACCGGGTTCGCCATGCTCTCGGCCAAACACGGTGGCAGCACGTTCTACGTCGGCCTGCAAAAACTCACCGGTGACGATCAATGGATGCGCGTCAACGGCACCAGCGGCGGCACCCTGGCCAACGACAGCTACAACTCCAGCTACGACAACGCCCAGGAAAAATCCTGGCAAGTGCGCCACGACTACAACTTCGTCGCTTTGGGTGTTCCCGGCCTGACGCTGATGAACCGCTACATCAGCGGCGACAACATCCACACCGGCACCGGCGCCAACGCCGTCACCGACGGAACGGAATGGGGCCGCGAATCGGAAGTGGCCTACACCCTGCAAAGCGGGCCGTTGAAGAGCCTCAACGTCAAATGGCGCAACGCGAGCA
>NZ_JBFULH010001016.1:0-1156 GCF_056400445.1 Pseudomonas sp. P5_B2
TCATCAAGCCCTCCGATGGCCCGGTTGAGCATTTCTACATCGTCAAACAAGGCCGTGTCGTCGGTGAACGCCCGCACACCGCCAAGGGTGGCACCGAAACCACCTTCGAAATCGCCACCGGCGAGTGCTTCCCCCTCGCCGCACTGCTGGGTGAGCGCGCGACTCGCACCGAACACCTCGCCGCCGAAGACACCTTCTGCCTGCAGCTGAACAAGCTGGCGTTCATCAAACTGTTCGCGCTTTCCAGCACCTTTCGCGACTTTGCCCTGCGCGGCGTCAGCAGCTTGCTGGATCAGGTCAACCAGCAAGTCCAGCAAAAAGCCGTGGAAACCCTCGGCACTCAGTATTCACTGAACACGCGCCTGGGCGAATTGGCCATGCGCCACCCGGTGACTTGCAGCCCGGCGACGCCGCTGCGTGAAGCGGTGACGCTGATGCACGAGCAACAAGTCGGCAGCATCGTCGTGGTCGATGAGCACAAAGCCCCACTTGGGATTTTCACCCTGCGCGACCTGCGCCATGTTGTAGCTGACGGCATTAACGACTTCAACGAAGCCATCGAAAGGCACATGACCCGGGCGCCGTTTTTCCTGACGCCGGACCACAGCGCTTTCGACGCGGCCATCGCCATGACTGAGCGACACATAGCCCACGTGTGCCTGGTGAAAGATCAGCGCCTGTGCGGCGTGGTCTCGGAGCGGGACCTGTTTTCCCTGCAACGGGTTGATCTGGTGCACCTGGCGCGGACGATCCGCAATGCCCCGCGCGTGGAAAACCTGGTGTTGCTGCGCGGCGAGATCGGCCAACTGGTTGAACGCATGCTGGCGCATGGCGCGTCGTCGACACAGATCACTCACATCATCACCCTGCTCAACGACCACACCGTGTGCCGGGTAATCGAACTGACTCTGGCCGAGAAAGGCGACCCCGGTGTGCCGTTCAGCTGGCTGTGCTTCGGCAGCGAAGGTCGTCGCGAGCAGACGCTGCACACCGATCAGGACAATGGCATTTTGTTCGAGGCCCGGGACGCTGCGCATGCGGCAGAGATACGCGGCAAGCTGTTGCCAATTGCCCAGCAGATCAACCATAGCCTGGCGCTATGCGGCTTCAYGCTGTGCAAGGGCAACATCATGGCGGGCAACCCGGAGCTGTGCTT
>NZ_JBFULH010001017.1:0-1153 GCF_056400445.1 Pseudomonas sp. P5_B2
AGTCAGGCTCAAAGCTGACATGGCAAACCGGCCAGATAAGCGCGCAGGAAGGTTGAGTTGATCGGAAAAACAACCCAATCAAAAAGCCGAAAATCGCGGCAGCCAACAGTGAAAAAAGTCCCATATCATGCTGCCTTCAGCGATTCGCGCAGAACCTGCAGCGCATCGATCGCTTCAAGGATTGCTTTCTCGCCTTGGGCTTTTTCGTGCTGGCTGATGTGGTTGTCGGCGGTTGCATCGAAAATCAGACGGCCCACGTCGCCGCATTCGGCAGACAGGTTCCCCAGCGCGATCAGCAATGGCTTCGCCGCAGGACGCACCCGCGACACCAGGTCAAACCCAAAGCGATCAGCCCAAGCTGCCAGAGGGCGGAAGTCCTGGGTGAATGCCATGATCCGATCAAGCTCAGGCACGTTCATGTTGTGGCTGTCGTAATCAGGGTTGGCTTTCTGAGCCAGTAGGGTGCGCGACGTGAAGCTGGCACCTTCCGCGATCTTCTTGGTGCCGTGCTCGTCTACTACGTCGTAGATGGCTCTCATCAGTGTTTGCATGTAACACCTCGAAAATTGTTACGTGGCTTGGTGCCACTAGATCCACGATCATTCGTTCATCAACTGATCAGGGACGAACCCATGACCTTCTCTTCTTCCAGTCCCGAAACCGGGACCAGCGCCAATCTTGAAATCTCTTGCCGACCTACCCTTCCCTCTCCGCGGTCCCTAATAAGGGCTGTGAATCACCGCTTGGGAGCGAAGGCAATCACGTTGCTATCAAGCGGGACGCTGTCGCAGGCGACCTTCTTGAGACCCGGCATCGCCAGTCGCAAAATCTGCGAGGCCAGTGCATCCGGGGTGATTCCGATTTCCGACGCCCATCGCGCCAATTCTTCTGTTGCGCCCTTCCTGAGTCCCACTACTGAACTGGGCATGAATCCCCCTCTATGGCCTTGTCAGGCCCGTCTTTTCTCCAGCTCAAACGGCAGCTCTCCGAGCGTTCGCTTGACCTCAAGCGCGGCCTCGATGATTTCTCGGCTAAGCACGCTGTGTTGCAGCTTCATGTCACGGGCAACGTCCTTCAGCTCCTGAAAGACTTCATCGTCGAGACGCACCTTCACCTGGTGCTCGTGTCGGTGCGCTTTATCGTCGTAGGCCAT
>NZ_JBFULH010001018.1:0-1152 GCF_056400445.1 Pseudomonas sp. P5_B2
ACCTGCTTCGGCGATACGTCCATCAAGGTGACGTCTTCCGGCGCCTTGACGGTGAACTCGTTCAAGTGACGAACAGCTACCAGTTCGTCGATCAGCATTTTCTTGTCGTTCATCGTGGCCGAAGCCTGAGCGATCACGTGATCAGCTTCTTCGATGGCGGACAGGAACACGATCTCGTCGGTGACCAGAGCGTCTTTCACCACACGGTACGGGCTCTCGAGGAAGCCGTACTGGTTGGTGCGCGCATAAGCGGCCAGGGAGTTGATCAGGCCGATGTTCGGACCTTCCGGCGTTTCAATCGGGCATACACGACCGTAGTGAGTCGGGTGTACGTCTCGAACTTCAAAGCCAGCACGCTCACGAGTCAAACCGCCAGGGCCGAGTGCAGACACACGACGCTTGTGGGTGATCTCGGACAGCGGGTTGTTCTGGTCCATGAACTGGGACAGCTGGCTGGAACCGAAGAACTCTTTCACCGCCGCAGCCACTGGCTTGGCGTTGATCAGGTCTTGCGGCATCAGGCCTTCGCTTTCAGCCATCGACAGACGCTCTTTGACCGCACGCTCAACACGTACCAGGCCAACGCGGAACTGGTTCTCGGCCATTTCGCCTACGCAGCGAACACGACGGTTACCCAAGTGGTCGATGTCATCGACGATGCCTTTGCCGTTACGGATGTCGACCAGAGTCTTCAGTACCGCGACGATGTCTTCTTTGCACAGCACACCCGAACCTTCGATCTCGGTACGACCGATACGACGGTTGAACTTCATCCGGCCGACCGCAGACAGGTCATAGCGCTCAGGGCTGAAGAACAGGTTATTGAAAAGAGTCTCGGCAGCGTCTTTGGTTGGCGGCTCGCCTGGACGCATCATGCGATAGATCTCGACCAGCGCTTCCAATTGGTTGCTGGTGGAGTCGATCTTCAGTGTGTCGGAGACGAACGGACCGCAGTCGATATCGTTGGTGTACAGAGTTTCGATGCGAACAACCTGAGCCTTGRCGATTTTTGCCAGGATCTCGGTGTTCAGCTCGGTGTTGCACTCTGCCAGGATTTCGCCGGTTGCCGGATGCACGATGGCCTTGGCGGTAGTGCGGCCCAGGACGTAGTCCAGAGGCACTTCCAGGGTCTTGAGACCGGCTTTTTCGATC
>NZ_JBFULH010001019.1:0-1151 GCF_056400445.1 Pseudomonas sp. P5_B2
GTTCACAGCTGAGCTAATGTGGGAGCGGGGTTCACAGCTGAGCTAATGTGGGAGCGGGCTTGCTCGCGAAGGCGCCAGACCTGTCACCACCTGATTCAAGGATGTTTGCTAGCATTGCGTCTGAATCAATCCAGACCAGCCACGAGTGCTCAACATGCAACTCCCGGACATGAACCTGTTGGTCGCTCTCGACGCCTTGCTCGACGAAGGCAGTGTGGTCGGCGCTGCGCGGCGGATGAACCTCAGCCCGGCAGCAATGAGCCGAACGCTGACGCGGATACGCGAGGCCATCGGCGACCCGATCCTGGTGCGTGCCGGTCGAGGCTTGGTGCCTACACCCAAGGCGCTGGAGTTGCGTGAGCAGGTACGTGATGTGGTCGAGCAGGCCGCGTTGCTGTTTCGCTCCGCCGATAGGGTAGACCTCGGTTCATTGCGCCGTCGGTTCAGCATCCGCGCCAATGACTTTTTTGTCGGCGTGTATGGCGGCAAGCTGTTTGACACCATGGAGCGCCAAGCGCCGCATTGTGAATTGCGCTTTGTGCCGGAAGGCGATGGCGACGATGAAGCGCTGCGCGAGGGGCGGATCGATTTAAGTGTCAGCAACAATCGCCCCGTCATGCCGGAAGTGAAGGTACAGAACCTGTTCTCCACGCACTTCGTCGGTCTGGTGCGCGAGGATCATCCACTGTTCGACGACGAGATCACCGCAGAGCGCTACGCCGGCTTTTCTCATATCAGCATGTCGCGCCGAGGCATTGCGCGCGGGCCGATCGACACGGCACTCAACGCGTTGGGGCTGGAGCGGCGGGTGGCGGTGATTGCGCCGAGCTTCCACGCTGCGATGTTCGCGCTGCCGGATTCCAATCTGATACTGCCGGTGCCCAAGGAAGCGTTGCTAAGCGTGCGACGCCTGGGCTTGAAACTGCGCTCGTTCACCCTAYCGATTCCGCTGCCAACCCTGATGCTGACCCAGGCCTGGCACCCACGGTTTGACAATGACCCGGCTCACCGCTGGCTGCGTGAAACCCTCAAAACCTGCTGCGATGAGACGTGGCTCGCAGCACAACCCACCTGAAGTAGTCCCCAATCCTCTATGGGAGCGAGCCTGCTCGCGAAGGGGCCATCAGATTCAACCTTTATAGCACTGACCC
>NZ_JBFULH010001020.1:0-1151 GCF_056400445.1 Pseudomonas sp. P5_B2
CCTCAAGGGAGAATGAATTGATTCAACGCCACAGGTGCCGCTCCGGGTGATGACACCTGGGTACTGAACTGTCCCAATCCGTCACCACGCAACGTTATATATAAATTCGCGCGGCCTTGGGCATCCGCTTGCAGCCATAACTTCATTCCTTCACCGGCACTGCTGGCGAGGCCTGGCTGCGGCAGCATTGTTTCGATACTGAAACCGTCCAGTACATCACCGGATAACTCGATCTCAACCATTGCATCCGGCGCACCGACTACACTTATCACCATAGGATTGGTTGAACCGTTTCGGTGAAACACCTCGTACTGCACTCTGAGTTTGCCATCGCTGCCGTGAACGTCTCGAGAACTCAATGGCCCGCGTGAAAACATTCCACATAATCCAAGTGCCACCAATAGCACCAACACGTACCAGCCCCAGCGTTCAAACCGCCATACTTTGACTTGGTAGGCCATGTCTTCCCGAACGGGATAGTCGCGGCTCTTAAAATCGTCGTGGATGTTTTTTTTATCGCTCATGGCATATCCGTTGTCGTGCTGTCGTACAACGCGCCTAGGGCATCTCCCAGTCGGCATTATCGAAATCAAGCCCCGAAAGATTCGGGGCTTGATGGTCAGACGACATCAGGGTTTGCGTCCTCCCCCTCCGCTCATCCCATCGTCCTTGCGTCCCATGTCTGAAGATTGATCGCGGTCATCTTTAAGATTGCTGCCGCGCCCACTTCCTTGCCAATCGCTGGACGATTGATCAGTCTTGCTGGATTGTTGTCCGCCTGATGCCTGTCCACCTTTTTGGCCTGGTTTGGACATGTTTTCTTTATCGTCGGCAAACTCGCCTCCTCGATTCGTACCCTGCCCGCCTCCGGACATGCGATCGCTATCGCGCGACTGTTGTCCGCCGGAAGCTTGACCACCTTTTTGGCCTGCTTCAGACGCCCGTTGTGGATCGTTGGCAAAATTTCCGCGAGAAGCTTCTCCGCCTTTCTTACCGGCTTCGGAAGCCTTGTCAGGGTTGTCAGAAAAATTGCCTGGATTTTTGTTTCCTGTATTGGCCATTTTTGTTCACCTCAACATCGTTAGCACGAGCATGGGCTCGTTTAATTCGGAGGACGCACAAAACAGAAAGTTTGAACGGAAATATTGGAC
>NZ_JBFULH010001021.1:0-1151 GCF_056400445.1 Pseudomonas sp. P5_B2
CCTCTGGTGTGGTCGCAGCCATTTACCGCTACGCGCACAATGGCAAGCGGTACAAGGTATCGCTGGGGAACTACAAGGCCAGTTCGCGCGATGCAGGCTTTACCTTGGCCGAGTTGCGGGCAGAGGCGCGGCGCATGGCCGGGATCGCAGCTAAGCATGGTGACGTTGCCGGGTATCTAGCCCAGCAGGCGGCCGAGGCAGAAGCTGAGCGCATCGAGCGCAAACGGCACACCGACATTGAAGCCGCCCGGGGAACCTTCGCGGATCTGTTCCGCGATTACATCGAGTCACGCCGCGCCGTGATCGCGGCTTCCACCCTGCGAGAGATGGAGCGCCTATTCAAAAAGGACTTGGAAAAGGAGCACCCGGCCATTATGGCGATGAAGGCCCGCGATATTCGCCCGGCCCATATCCTCGCCATCTTGAATCAGGTACATGAGCGCGGATCTTCCGTCATGGTCGAGCGTCTGCGCGCTTTTCTGGTCGCCGCGTTCAATCATGGCTTGAGGGCCGAGAGCATGGTGGGGCGCTCCAATGCGATGACCTATAGCCTGGAGATCAACCCCGCGGCCCTGACGTCAATGGAGAAGAAGTCAGTCGCCGCTGTTCGTGCCCTGACGGATGCTGAGCTTAAACAGTTCTGGCAAACCATCGAAGGCTCACCGGGAGTCGGCCCGGCAATGGCGCTGCTGTTCAAGTTCGTCGTTGCCACGGGTGGCCAGCGGATTAAAAACATCATCGAAACACGTTGGGATGACTACGATCTGGAGGCCCGGACGGTTCGCATTGCCCACCGTAAAGGGCGAAAATCTGGTGACAGTAACGGCGGGGAAGTTGTGCATCTTGTGCCCCTTACGGTGCGTGCTGTTGAAATACTTGAGCAAGTCAAAGCCTTGRCCGGCCAACATCCCTGGCCCTGGACTACCCACGGCAAGCAGCCCTTTGTCATTAGCAGCCCGACTCATGCGGTATCCGACTGGCTAGACTCGGATCGCGCTGTAATTGACGGGGTGAAGGTGCCCAGCTTTTCGCCGCGTGACCTGCGCCGCACCTGCACGCAATTGATGCAGAAGCATGGTGTGGATGATCGTTTATCTGATCTGCTGCAAGCTCACGGGCAGGCGGGCGTGGTCGCCAAGCATTACCGGAAC
>NZ_JBFULH010001022.1:0-1146 GCF_056400445.1 Pseudomonas sp. P5_B2
ACTCAACCCTTGGATCGGGGTCGATAAACTTACCACCAGCAATGAATAAATATCCAGGCTGAAGCAAGCTCTCTAGAAAATCTTGATCTCCTGGGCATTTTGCGACCAAAGACTCGTGGGCAAAGCAATTAAACACGTCTGCGTACGTTCTTTTCTCGGCTTCAGGATGTATAGAAGAGATAAGTGTAGGCGTAACTCCTTTAATGGCTACAAGTGCTTCAAAAATGCACCGAGAGACCTCTGCAGATTGATGAGTGGTATAATATTGCTCGAAATCATCCAGACTCAGTCTGATGATTTTATCCTGCAATGAAATTGATGCCTCGTAATGGTCGTCAACGGATGTCAGCCAGTGAAATACTTCAAACACCTCATATTCCAGTGCACAACCATACTCAAGATCGCTACCGTCCCCTGCTTCACTCATCATGCATATCGCTCTGTTAACCGAATTTATACTTATTAATAGAAACGGTTAAAATGGAGAGAAACTTTAGCTCTGAAAAAAATAAATTCTCATTCTCTCTGAATCAATCATCGGCATGCCTGGAAGCCTTTGAGCCAAGCCAGCTCGGATATCGATAACCCCTGATCCATTTGAGCGGCACTCGCTCGTTTGCAACTTAGTGATGAAAGCTTCGCAACTGGATAGCGGAAACATCACCATCGGTAGTGATCCCTATTGGGAAACTAAGTGGCTATTTTGGAGTACCGCCCCTCTCTGATATAGGTCGTCGCTCCTGCTCACATCCCTTTATTGCAAAAAAATCTCCCGTCGAGCTCAAGGTTTCTCAAAACGAACCGTTTGTCTAACTATGTACACGGTGAGAAACCAGCTATGAACCTATCAACAGTTGTATTCATCAAGCGCCTGAAAGGCGCCATATCGTTTATCGAAACGACCCGGGGCAATCGTCAGCGGAGAGCGTGGGAGCAACTGATCAGTCAGATCGAATCTTCTGACTCCCTTTCTGAGTTTGACAAAGCTGTAGCCCGGGCGGAGGGGTATGCTCAAGGCCTTGTAGACAGCGAGCAGATCGACACCAAGTCAACGGAACGTGACCTATTGATCATCGCGACAATGGATCAATGGCGACTGCTCCACATTCACTCCAACATTCCGGCCAGCCTATAGCTCTACCCTCT
>NZ_JBFULH010001023.1:0-1143 GCF_056400445.1 Pseudomonas sp. P5_B2
CTGAAGATCTAATGTGGGAGCGGGCTTGCTCGCGAAGGCGATTTTCAAATCACCAGAAAAATCCCCTGCTAAATCTTGACCGAACCCGCCGCCAACTCTGGTGGCTCCAGGTGATCGAGCGCCCGCTCCACCAACAGGTGAACCCCGTCAGCCATTCGGCTAAGCGCCAGCGCGACGCAGCGCCGTGAGCCTTCTACATCGTCGGCCAAGTCGGCGGCGATGGCGCTGATGGAGAGCAGGTCTTCGGAGGCGTTGGCCAGTAGGGCTTCGGTGGAGATGCCGGGGGAGACGGTGAAGAGGCGGCCTCTGCGGGGAGCAGGCGGATTTGGGGTTACTTTGAACATGGCGTGGTCTCAATGATTACAAAGAGGCTGACCCGGTTCGCTTGCACGCGAATAAGGTGGCAGCTATGTGCGGGGTGCAAGACCGAGTAACCACGCCCTAAACCTCGGCAGACCCGAAGGTCTCCCGCACACAGCCGCCATAAAGCAATCGCAACAAGCATGAAAAATGCCTGCTAAACGGCCAGAGGCAGTGTTTTTGGATGTGGTTTCTACCCGGACTTGCACGTCCGTGTCACTGATTATTCAKTGACAAAGCCAGACTAGACCTGCGCTTTGGCTGGAACAAGTTCACCAAAGTCGACGCAACTCGAAGGAAATCTCCTAGGAATTTGCCTTCAGATTTTCCGGTGACTGCACTGACGCCATCGCGAGCAAGCTCGGCTCCTACATGGGGGGCGGTCGTTTACACAAATTGTGTTCACTGAAGATCAACTGTGGGAGTGAGCCGGCTCCGGGCGGCGTTCCGACGATGGCGGCATCCGCCTCACCGCTAGGGCTTGGGCTCACCAAACAGCTGCCCCTGAACCCCATAAAGCCCCATCTCCCGAATCACCGATAACTCCCCTTCCGTCTCGACCCGCTCGGCAATCAGCGGCAAATCGATGCTGTGCGCCGCGCGCTGGATCGCTTCGATGAACAGGCGCTTGTCGCTCTCCTGATCAATCGCCCGAATATAACCGCCATCGATCTTCAGGTACGCCAGCCCCAGTCGCGCCAGGTTGYCGATCATGCTGAAACGTCCGCCAAAACGTTGCAGGCTCAGGGAGAAGCCGAGCTCTCGCAGACGTCGCGTCAGCTC
>NZ_JBFULH010001024.1:0-1142 GCF_056400445.1 Pseudomonas sp. P5_B2
GCCGTACTGGAAGAAATGCAGGACAGGCTGCGCAACGCGCCGGAGATGATGCGAGTCCATAAACGGACAGTAGAGCATCCCTTCGGGACGCTTAAACAATGGATGGGCGCAACGCATTTCCTGACGCCAAAGCTGGCAGGGGAAAGTGCAGAGATGAGCTTGAACGTGCTCGCCTACAACTTGAAACGGGTCATGAAAATCGTTGCTGCCAATGGTTTGATGACGGCACTATCGGCCTGAAAAGGTTGGTTCTGGACGATTTAGATAGCTGTAGAACCTTGCTGAAGGGCTCCGAAGCGATACTGATCAACTATGGTGCCTTAAGCGGACTCACACAGCGAACGGCCGTCGGGTGGTTCCACATGTCGCCGGACTGAACGCATCACAGCCAGGCCGCCGGCGGCCAGCCGCGTAAGCGGGAGATTCGAAACCTGTCGTGGATCGGTCTGAAGTGGACTGGCAGGAAGAAACCTCGCGTCATCAGCCTTGAGAACGTGAACAGATTCTCCAGTGGGGGCCGCTGATCGCCAAGCGCTGCAAGGCGACCGGCCGAGTAATGAAGCTGGGGGGCGCCATTGCCGAGCCTGGCGAAGTCGTACCGGTCCACCAGCAGTTCCTTGTGCCTGATCCGAAACGCCGCGGTCAGACCTGGACAACCTTCGTCAGTGAGCTGCAACATCTTGGCTACGTCGTCGAGTGGCGCGTCCTCAAGGCCTGCGACTTCGGCGCGCCAACCAGTCGGGAACGCCTGTTCATGATCGCTCGCTGCGACGGCGAACCGATTGTTTGGCCAGCCCCTACCCACGCCAAGCATCCAGTGAAAGGCTAATAGAAGTGGCGCACCGTCGCCGAGTGCATCGACTGGACCATCCCGAGCAAAAGCATCTTCGACCGGCCAAAGCCGCTGGCTCCGGCCACCTGCGCCGAATCGCCAAGGGCATTAGGAAGTTCGTTATCGATGCTGCTAACCCATTCATCGTGCCGATCGCAAACTGGTCCGGGAAAGCGTTCAGTCAGCACACGATCCGCTACGCACTGTCACCTCTTGGCCGCGCGGTGGATCGTTCGCCATGGCAAGCCCGATCGTCGCACCAGCCATGTGTGGCAACAGCGTCAGCCCGCCACCGATGGCAGCGCTCGCA
>NZ_JBFULH010001025.1:0-1137 GCF_056400445.1 Pseudomonas sp. P5_B2
CAGCCACGTCCACATCTTCAGACTCACAGGCAGCAATTTCAGCTAACACATCACCTGTGGCCGGATTGGTCGTGGTGAATGTTTTGCCTGATTGAGCATTGCAAAACTTGCCGTTGATAAAGGCTTGATTACGAAACTCCAGCTTACCTGCCAGGTCGCGATATGCCTCTTTGCTCAGTAGGTCTGCCATTTCATGCCTCCCCTACGATCTGGGCTACGTTCTGTTTGAGGGTGCGAATAACTTCTTTCAGCTCTTGCTTCTCGGATTCCTCCAAAGGCTGCAGCGGAGCCCGCACACCACCAGTACGCAATCCGTTCAGCTCACTGCCGTACTTGATGGATTGTACAAACTTGCCACCTTCCAGGAAGTCCATCAGCGGGAGCATTGCCGACATGATGCGGCGACCTTTGGCGAAGTCTTTTTCAATGACGCAAGCTTCATAGAGCGCCACGTGTTCGCGGGGAATGAAATTCGAACCCGCGCAGACCCAGCTGCGAGCACCCCAAGCGAAGAATTCCAAAGCTTGATCATCCCAACCACAAGAAATCTGGATAGATGGATGCGAATGGGCCAGGCGATGAAGGCGATTCATCTCGCCGGAGCTTTCTTTGATGGCGACGATATTTTTGCACTGAGCAACAGCTTCGAAGAACTCATCGCCCATGGCGACGCCCATCCGGGCTGGGTAGTTGTAAAGCATGATCGGAAGACCAGCAGCTTTATCTACAGCCAAGACATGGGTAGCGATTTCTTTCTGGGTAGGCAAAGCATAGGGCGGAGACCCCACCAAGAGGGCATCAGCCTCAAGCTCCTTCGCTTTTTCAGCAAAGTAGACGGAGTCCTCGGTGCGAATTCCGCCAGTACCTACAACCAGAGGCAGACGACCTTTGAGGACATCTTTTGCACGCTGTGCAATCTCTACACGTTCGGCTGCTGTGTGAGCGTAATACTCGCCAGTCGAGCCACCGATGATAATACCGTGAACCTTGGATTCGACCAGGTATTCGATGACCTCGCCAAAGGCAGAAAAATCAATTTGGCCATCCGAAGACAACGGAGTAATGGCAGGGGTGAAAATGCCGTCGAAGTTCATAATGTTTCCTCCAGTGGTTTCCAAAATTTAAAACTGTTAAGTC
>NZ_JBFULH010001026.1:0-1134 GCF_056400445.1 Pseudomonas sp. P5_B2
GAGTTGGCGCGCCTATCATTGGTGCGACTCAGGGCTGGTATGTTCCGCGCTATGTAGTGGAAGGGGACGTTAAACGTAACCGGCCAGCGCAAGCACCTGACCTCAAGACAGTCGCTGACCTGAGCAAGTACGCGAGCGTCTTCCACGATTCGGAGGAACCATCCAAAGGCCGCTTCTACAACTGTCCTGCTGGCTGGATTTGTGAGCAAGACAATACTGAGATGTTGAAAGAGTACGGTCTTGAGAAAACCTTCACGAATTTCCGTCCAGGCACCGGTGCCGCATTGGATGCGGCTGTGCTGTCCAGCTATAAACGCGGTGAACCGGTACTGTTCTATTACTGGTCACCGACGCCGCTGATGGGCCAGATTGACGCGATTAGATTGGAAGAAAAGACTGGAGCCAACAAAGACGTCATCACCATGGTCGGACTCTCCAAGGCTTTTCATGAGCAGGCTCCTGAATTGGTCGCGGTTCTGGAGAAGGTCAATATTCCCATCGATCTGTTGAATCAGAACTTGGCGAGGATGGCCCGGGAGCGCATCGATTCTCCGAAGCTGGCCAGAATGTTCCTCAAGGAGCACCCGGAAATCTGGCACGCCTGGGTAGATGAGACTGCGGCAAAAAAGATCGAGGCATCGCTCTAACCTGTCTTGAGGGCAAGGATGCCCGCCCTTTGTAATGTCCCTCTGTTGTGGTCATTTCTAAAAGTTGCCGGTGACCATGTTTCAGGCCCCGTGTAATAGTCGGCCGGTTGTTAGTGATTCGTTACGATCGGTCGCTATAACTTCAGGACACCCTCCAATCAGCGGCCTCCCAGGCGCATCACCTTTAAACACTTCCCTTTGTGCGTAATCCCCCATCAAAGCGCATCCGGGCCATTGTTGGTGTGGGTTAGTCAACACCGCTTCTGGCCGTACAGCGACAATCTAGCCCCGGCCGTCGCAGCGGGAAGCAACTCATTTTTCGAGATTGCATTCCTCCCCAATCCTCCTTGGTACGAAACGTCAACCCTTATGGTGAGTGTGGCCCAGAGGCTGGCGGAAGAAATAAATCGATAATCGCACGCTTTTTGTTGAGTCGAATGACTGTCTCTTATACACATCTCCGAGCCCACGAGACTCTAATAAATCT
>NZ_JBFULH010001027.1:0-1132 GCF_056400445.1 Pseudomonas sp. P5_B2
CCCATTCGACCGTAGTTACACCTACCACCCCCTCCTCCTTCAAAGTCAGCCGCTATAGCGGCAAAGGAACAGTCATGCCTGAAGAAAGCGCCGCGACCCTGCGAGTGAGGATCATCCAATACATGCGGAATGAGCCTGGAGCTCGGCACTGGTTCTGCACGTGGTGGTATCGATTCCACATCGAACCCTTCACCACAAAGCAGGTTCGCCGCGAACTGGAAAGCATGGAGCGTGACGGTCTTGTCGAGTCTGACCACAGCCAGAGCAACAATACCAAGTGGAAGTTGATCGAGAAGCCCGATCAGGTGACGCCATGATCGCCCTCGCCTGGTTCGCCTACGTGTATTGCTACAGGGGGAAGTGACGTTCACCTCGGCAGCCTCTGTGGAGACAGTGGGGGGGGACCCCGACTGACGAGGTGAACCATTATACCTTAGCCCATCTTCTCGACCTGCGTTAACCCTTCATTTGATTCCCACAACTCAACCAGCCTGCCGGTGAACGGCGGGGAGGAATCCCCATGTCCCAAGAAACCCTCAACGCCTATCAGGTTGGCGACAACGACATCGTTGCAGCCTACGACCCAGCCGGTGCAATCAAAGTGCTCTGCGACTTCAGCGGATACCCGAACAGCGAGTTCGATCTGGGGGACGTCGATCTGGTCAGCGACACCATGCTCGTCAACACCGAAGCCTACGACCAGGACGAAGGCAAAACCGTCACCCTGGATAAAACGCTGCACCAAGAATTGGAACAACTGACCGAACCGGCCTACCTGCACGGCTGGGAATAACCCGTAACCACCTTCTGCCGCCACGCGCGGCATGGAGCATCAACATGGCAGCAGCTGAACAGTTGGACAACGGCATCATGGGCGACAAGGTGCCCGAGGCAAAGATGGCCGAAATTCTTGGCACCACCATCGCAGCCTTGCGCTCTAAACGTGCTCGAAACCAAATCCCTCTGGGGGTTTGGAATAAGCACGGCAGCAGGATCATTTACAGCATTAGGAGATATTACGAATGGCTCGAAAGTCAGTGGGAATGCCCGCAGGAATGGACATCCACCATGGGTCAATCCGCATCCGCTTTATGTGGAACGGCAGCAGGCGCAGCGAAACGCTCCCCTACCC
>NZ_JBFULH010001028.1:0-1127 GCF_056400445.1 Pseudomonas sp. P5_B2
GGTCCAAATGTGGGAGCGGGCTTGCTCGCGAAAGCGGTATGTCAGTCGAAGCAGATGTCGACTGATACACCGCTTTCGCGAGCAAGCCCGCTCCCACATTTGGACCAGCGTTACCAGTGAGAATGCGGCAGAAAAGCGGCAGGTGGCGRAAACCGGTTGCCGCTTTTCTGGCATTGCCGCCTTGCCACTCCCCGCAAAGCCCCGGTTTATGGGGTTTTTTTATTTGGCACGCCGCTTGCTATGTCTCTGTTACGAAAAATCAGGTCACCCGAAGGTTTCCCGACATGAGCATCAGCTTCGATAAAGCGCTCGGTATCCATGAACAAGCCTTGGGCTTCCGCGCTCAGCGTGCCGAAGTCCTGGCCAACAACATCACCAACGCCGACACCCCGAACTATAAGGCTCGGGACTTGGACTTCTCGAAAGTACTCGCCGCACAGAACGAGAAAACCAAGAGCGGTACGTTTGCCTTGAACATGACCAACAGCCGTCATATCGAAGCTCAAGGCCTGGGCAATGGCGACGAGTCGTTGCTGTATCGCACGCCGATGCAGCCGTCGATCGACCAGAACACCGTGGACGCCCAGCTGGAACAGTCGAACTACGCGGAAAACGCCGTCGGCTTCCAGGCCAGCTTCACCCTGCTCAACAGCAAATTCAAAGGGCTGGTGTCAGCCCTGCGCGGAGAGTAAGTCATGTCCCTGTCCAGTGTTTTCAACATTGCCGGTAGCGGCATGAGTGCTCAAACCACGCGCCTGAACACCGTGGCCTCGAACATCGCCAACGCCGAAACCGTCTCGTCGAGCATCGACCAGACCTATCGTGCGCGTCACCCGGTGTTTGCCACCATGTTCCAGGGCGGTCAGAACGGCGGCAGCGATTCGCTGTTCCAGAGCCAGGACGCTGCCGGTCAAGGCGTGCAAGTGCTGGGCGTGGTCGAGGACCAGAGCAATCTCGAAGCGCGCTACGAGCCGAACCATCCCGCTGCCGACGCCAAGGGTTACGTCTACTACCCGAACGTCAACGTCGTCGAAGAAATGGCCGACATGATTTCCGCGAGCCGTTCGTTCCAGACTAACGCCGAAATGATGAACACCGCCAAAACCATGATGCAGAAGGTCCTGACT
>NZ_JBFULH010001029.1:0-1127 GCF_056400445.1 Pseudomonas sp. P5_B2
GACCAAAATAACCGCGATGTACAGTTCAATGCTTTTATGGATGCCAGCGGCTACGAGCCGCCAATCGCTTACACCTCCGGCATCCTGCTCGATCGTACGACCAAGACAGTGTCCTACCTTGGTAACGAGTATCGGGCGAAAGGCTCCTACATCCCTTTCACGACCAGCAACTGGGCGACGGATGCGGCGAAGCTAAAGCTGATCGGGGATGACTCGCTGCGTCAAGATATCGCTAACATTTTCGACCCCTTGCTGGGTACGGGGGTTGTGGGCTTTCTTAACGGTTCTCAAGGCTCTTCTGGCCGCACCTTGCATAATAAGTTGGCAAGGGAACACGTTAGCATTGACGACTTCGGCGCGATATCGGGCGGCGCGGTTGGTGTGAATTCATCAAGAAACGCGCTAGCTCTTATGCGAGCAATTCAGCATGTATACGCCAAGGGCGGCGGTTCCGTGCTTGTACCCGCAACAGCAAACGGTTACAGAGTAAATTATCCGCCTTTTGTTATGGATCGCGTCGAACTGTATGGGGAGGGCCCAGGCTCGAAGTTGATTTTTGAAGACCCTGTTGGTTCGCATGGGCGCGGCGGTATCGTTATTGGTTCCAGCCTTGAGGCAAACCGAAACAAGGCAATCGCTGCGTACGATGCCGGGACGTTTCCGGGTGCGACAACCAAAGATCCGGCCTACGTTAACCTACCGTTGGGGACTTATCTGCGTGATAACCCGTCGAAGGTTGAAACCCGCAACGCCTGTGTTCACGACCTTTACCTTGTCGCGGAATTCAGCAGCCCTACCGGTTGGGGCGGGTATGGGATCAACTTCGTAAACTCTTGGAACTGCCACGCGTGGAACATCTGGGGCGAGGGGTGGACCCAGTTAATAGGCATGGGGTCCGACGTTTCACCTGAAACACCTTCTAACCATCTGTGCACGGTACGCAACTACCATGTAATAAAGCCTGATCCGTACCGCTGCTATTACGCCATGGGCTTTATGGCAAACTCCACAAATTGTTTCATGTATGACCAATTTCAGCACGCACCATGCACTGAAACATGGGAAAGTATCGGCAAAGAAGGGAACGGCGTAGCGGCGAACCGATGTGAAAACGGGGGGATTTTTGG
>NZ_JBFULH010001030.1:0-1122 GCF_056400445.1 Pseudomonas sp. P5_B2
CATTGAGCGTCATGAATCGTCCGGGTCACAGGAAGCATCTGATCTGCTCCAAGTTGTGAGCATTGGTAGAAATTTCCTAATGGAAGGAGCCCTGTTCGATCCCGAGCCGGAGGTGGAATTCAAAGGTGGTGAAGAGCCTATCTACGACTTTCAAATTAGGCTAGATGACCAATACGTTTTGATGCGCTTTGGTTGGGTTGGCTGGAGTCTCAGTCGAAGTGAGGCTCAGTGGTTGGCGGAACAGCTATGGACTGCGGTTTTTTTGGCAACAAAGCCAAGCCGCGCAATCAGCAAATAAAATTAGGGTACCTATCACGACCATAGCCGTACTGCCCGCTGATGGGGCGTCATTCCCTTTGGTCTATTTTTCTCGCTCGACATTGACCGTCAACCGTCTTCGACGTTTACTGTATGTATGTACAGTTTTGGTTGAGGCACCCACCATGAGCGTCACAATCATCGGCCCGTTAGGAGGAGGGGGAGTCCAGCTCCCGTTCTACTCGTTCAAAGTCCCAGCCGGCTTCCCATCCCCTGCGGCTGATCACCTTGAACAACACATCTCCATCGACGAGCTGTTGGACATTCGAGCCCCGCATATCTATCTGGTGCGCATTGAAGGCCACAGCATGGAAGGTGCGGGCATCTTTGATGGGGACATGGCAGTGGTTGATCGCTCGATCACCGCTGAACACGGCCACATTGTGATTGCGGCCGTGAACTGCGAGCCGGTGTGCAAACGCCTATGCAAGCGAGGCTCCGACATCATCCTAATGTCCGAGAATGCAGGTTACCCGCCGCGATACATCCTTGAAGGTGATGAACTGATCATCTGGGGTGTCGTGACATTCAGCGTGCGTGCCCATGATCCGAAAGCCTGAGCCTGTCTTCGCGCTGATCGACTGCAACAGCTTTTACGCGAGCTGCGAGCGGGTATTCCGCCCTGACCTGGCCAAGACACCCATCGTGGTGTTGTCGAACAACGACGGCTGCGTGATTGCACGTAGCGCAGACAGCAAACCGTTCGTGAAAATGGGCGAGCCTTACTTCCAGATCAAGCACAAACTCAAGCAGCACGGCATCGTCGCGTTCTCCTCGAACTATGCGTTATACGGTGACATGAGC
>NZ_JBFULH010001031.1:0-1120 GCF_056400445.1 Pseudomonas sp. P5_B2
GTTAAAACTACATTGCTGACCGATGAGGGTGAGCTAGTCTCTCTCTCGAATCGGATTCTCCTGGAGCAGCATGTGAGTAGCCGCTAACCCGGCAAACCCTGCTAACGTATGCCGCCGCAAAATGTCCTGAAAAGGCCGCGGCGGACATTGACCTGACTGTCGGCCCGACTTGTTTTGAATAAAGCTCAATCGCTCTCCACGCGCTACGACCCCCGCGAGCTCTCTGATGAGGAGTTGGTCGCGCGCTCGCATACCGAGCTGTTTCACGTAACGCGCGCCTATGAAGAATTGATGCGGCGTTACCAGCGAACATTATTTAACGTCTGTGCCAGATACCTTGGGAACGATCGCGACGCAGACGATGTCTGTCAGGAAGTGATGCTGAAGGTGTTGTATGGTTTGAAGAACTTTGAAGGGAAATCGAAGTTCAAGACGTGGCTATACAGCATCACGTACAACGAATGCATCACACAGTATCGAAAGGAACGGCGAAAGCGTCGCTTGATGGACGCTTTGAGTCTGGACCCCCTCGAGGAAGCATCTGATGAGAAGATGCCGAAACCTGAGGATAAGGGTGGACTTGATCGCTGGCTTGTGTATGTAAATCCGATTGACCGTGAAATTTTGGTGCTACGATTTGTCGCAGAGCTGGAATTTCAGGAGATCGCGGATATTATGCATATGGGATTGAGTGCAACAAAAATGCGGTACAAACGCGCTCTCGATAAATTGCGTGAGAAATTTGCAGGCAGTGCTGAAACTTAGTTCAGCGCAAATATCTCTTACGTGTAGGCTAGTTCTGATAGACTAGCCGCCGAGTTGTCCCCCGGTTTGAGGGACTGCTTTACAATCACCAGATGGGGATTTAACGGATGAAACTGAAAAACACCTTGGGCTTGGCCATTGGTACTCTTATTGCCGCTACTTCTTTCGGCGTTCTGGCACAAGGCCAAGGCGCTTTTGAAGGCGAGCTTAACTACGGGAAAAAGTACAACGACAGCGTTGACAACGTTCAAGATGGTTACACTCCTGGCGCCTCCATCGGTTACTTCTTGACCGACGATACATCGTTGAACTTCACCTACAACGCTGAAGACTACACTCGTTCGGAAAACAACAC
>NZ_JBFULH010001032.1:0-1120 GCF_056400445.1 Pseudomonas sp. P5_B2
ATGATCAGGAGAAGGTTTCCCTGCAGGCTGCAAGTCATGCACTGGGAGATTATCGAAAGGCTTTCGAACAGTTTGTTGCCAGCCGCAAGCAAAGCGCTCGTAGTAGCGAAGCGATGAACACGCAAACCCGGCAAGTCAGCGAGTTGTTAGATAAGGCCAACCAATTTCAGAGCCAGGCGATTCAGCGCGATAGTCGCAACGCATACAGTCAGCTTGGCCTTATTAGCCTGCTGGCGTTAGCGCTGGGTATTGGCGCGAGTCTATTAATACGTCATTTAATACTGCAGCCGTTGCGTCGCGCTGTTCATTTGGCTCAGCAGGTTGCCGCAGGTGACCTGAGTTGTTTGCCTGATGGTGCAAGCGTTCGGCATGATGAGCTTGGGCAGCTATTGGATACCGTCAATAGCATGCTTGGTAGTCTGAGAGGTTTGGTTGGTCGAATTGGTACCGGGGTAGGCCTACTCAATGGAACGGCAGGGAGCCTGGCAGAAGTCATTAAGCGCAGCAGCCGGGGAGTTGAGAGACAACGAAACGAGACTGAAATCGCCGCTACCGCAATGCAACAGATGACTGCGATGGCCGGCGAAGTCGCACGTAACGTCAAGGACGCCAGTGTTGCAGTAGCCCTTGCTGATAACCAGGCGCGCGAAGGTGACGATTTAGCACGCCAAGCGGGGGCCAAGATCGACCAACTGGCTYTAGAAATGACCGGCTGCGCTGACGCAATGCAATCGTTACTGGCAGAAAGTACGGCTATTGGCGGCGTGCTTGATGTGATTAAAGCACTAGCAGAGCAGACTAATTTACTGGCGTTAAATGCGGCCATAGAAGCCGCGCGAGCAGGTGAGCACGGTCGTGGATTCGCTGTAGTAGCTGACGAAGTGCGTGGTTTGGCACGCCGGACGCAGAGTTCTACCGCCGAAATCGAGGACTTGATCAGTCGTCTGCGTGGAGTCGCACAGCAGGCAACGGAACGGCTACAGGGTAGCCATGAACTGACAGGTGAAACAGTGATCCTTGCTGGTCAGGCATCTCAGGCGCTGACACGAATTACTCGCGCCGTATCGAGCATTGAACAAATGAACAAAAAAATCTCAGGGGCCGCGGAGCAGCAACGGGT
>NZ_JBFULH010001033.1:0-1118 GCF_056400445.1 Pseudomonas sp. P5_B2
GATATAGATCGTGTCCGCGTTGGGCGTCAGGAACAGCGATTTGGAATCCATCAGCTCCGAGAAAACGATCACCTCGTTGTCTTTCACGCCGATGTCTTGCAGACCCTTACGGATAGCATGGATGCTGACGCCTTGCAGAGTGTCCGAAAACGCGCGAGTCGCGTGCGAGAAGTCCAGTTGCTCATAGACTTTGTCGACCGTCGCCTCGTTCGGCTGGCCGTCCAGGAACTCCAGCGTGCCGAGGCGGGTTTCGCTCTTGGCGGGCGTCGTGAGCGATTCAGGGATCGTCTCGGCCCATGCGCAGGTAGCGAGCAACAGGCTGGCAATCACAGCGCCGCCCTGTCCGATGGTGATGCGGGGGAACGTTTTCATGGATACCACTCCTTGTGTGTTTGCGATGCCTCGCATAGCTCTTAATCCGGGGGTTCACTCCTTTTCAGCTGAGGCCAGCGTCACGGTGAGCACCGACGGAACGGCTGACCCACTACAGTTATTGCGCACCATTGTCGGAGCAGCACGTTCTGCGTGATCAGTTCTTCCAGCAGGCAGAGCATAGGTGCACATTTGCCATTGCTCCAACCACAGGCGGCTTTTGGCCCAGAGTGTGTAAAAACGCTTCGCCAAAATTGCAGTGTGCGCGTCTTCCAATGGCAGCTTAGGGTTGTGGATTCAACCGGTCGGGCAGAATACGGCCGAGGCTGTGTGAAAACATTTTTCAGCGCGACAGGTACTCAAAACCGTGCTGGAAATCACGCGTCTACGCRAAATCCACATCTGCTGAYGTGCCGATAAATTTCAGATTTAGCCTGCCCCTGGGCCTCCGCCCAAAAACTGGTATTTGTGATTAGGGCCGCGAGTTTCGCTTTCGCCGTCAACACTCTCATCGATCCAGATTGCATCTGGATTTCTCGACTTATTTTCATCCGGAACTACTTTTACTTGAGCCTGCTGTTACCGATTTGGTGTAGCGCATTTCGACTAAAAGGAGCTTGGAAGATGAAATTCAGTATGAAGGCGCCAGGTAAAAATTTGCATTGTGGCGAGTGGCGCACCCTCAAAATGGCAGGGGCCGTCTGCTCCTTGGTCGCGGCAATCGCAGTAGCCACCCAAGCTATGGC
>NZ_JBFULH010001034.1:0-1114 GCF_056400445.1 Pseudomonas sp. P5_B2
TTAGACCCAGAGCCATCGCCGCTTCGCGCTGCCCGGGTGCTACCGCCATGATGCCGGCACGAAAAATCTCGCTGAGATAAGCACCATAATTGAGCGAGAGCGCGATGATCCCGGCGCTGATGGCGCCAGGTACCACACCCAGCTGTGGTAAACCCAGGTAGATCAGCAAAATTTGAATCAGCAGCGGCGTGCCGCGAAAAAAAGAGGCATAGAAGCTGGCAATACCAAAAGCCACGGCACTGCGTGACAGACGCGCAAGCGCCGTCACGAAGCCGAGGAGCAATGAAAGCCAGATCGAACAAAAGCATAGAAACAACGTCAGCGCTGCACCTTGCAGGAAACCGTTTGGCCCCAGATGCAATCCGACCAGGTTCGGCCATTTATCCAGAATGATCGAGAACTTCAGATCGAAGCTCATGAAAAACATGACGCACAAGCCAAACAGCGTCACCCATGTCAAATACAGGCGAGTACGAAAACCAAATAACTGGTTGAAACGACGTTTCTCGGTTTGCGGGGCAACAGTCGCCTTGGCTGGGTGTGGGTTCAGGGCTGTCATTGGCTGATATCGGCACCGATCCACTTCTGCGAAATCTTGCTTAACGTCCCGTCAGTCTTGAGTTGGGTAATGACCTCGGTGACCTTGGCATTCCATTGCGGATCGCCCTTCTCAATCGCCACGACGTTTGGCTCGGCATATAGCGAGTCGCCCGCGATTTTAAAGCGAGGATCCTGGGCAATACGCTCGCGGGCAGTGATGAGGTTGGTGACCATGGCGTCAAGTCGCACACCTGTACCCAGTGCCAAATCCTGGAACGCCACGGTTTCATTGTCGTAGGGCGCCACCTGGACATTGTCGAACGGGAAACTCAAAGGCTTGTCCTCGGCACCCTCGATCACAAGATCCTTGTTCAAGTAGGCTTCATAAGTCGACGCGCTGATCACACCGACTTTTTTGCCCGACAAGTCTTTGCCAGCCGTGATGTCTTTATCCTTCGCGTTCACCACAATCACCGCGGGTGACTGGTAATACTCGACCGGGAAATCGAACACTTCGGCACGGGCCTTACTTGGGGTCATCGAGCACACACAGATGTCGTAGCGCCCGCTCCAG
>NZ_JBFULH010001035.1:0-1111 GCF_056400445.1 Pseudomonas sp. P5_B2
CCCTCAAGGGCGTGCTCACCGATGCACAGCGCGAAGAACTGCACCGCGTCGCCGACCGTTGCCCGATCCACAAGCTGATGACCACCACCGACGTCAGCATCGAAACTCATCTATCCGAAGGTGCGTTCAGCCAGTAGCGGCAACGGCTGCGCAAGCGGGTTATGCTCCACGCATCACCCGCTCAGCCTGGAATGCAGCATGAACACTCCGCTCGTGATCCGCCCCCGCATTGAAGATGTCGAAGGCCAGCCGATACTTCGGCCGTTGCCGTCAGCCAAGTGCCGCAGCGTCGGGCCTTTCGTGTTTTTCGACCACATGCTGCAAACCCGATATCCGGCGGGAAAAGGCATGAATATCCGCCAACATCCGCACATCGGCCTGTCGACCCTCACCTATTTGTTTGAAGGGCAAATCCAGCACAAGGACAGCCTCGGTTCCGATCAGGTGGTCAATGCCGGAGAAGTCAGCTGGATGACCGCCGGCAGCGCGATTGCCCACGTCGAGCGCACACCCGAAGCACTGAAGGACAGCGGTTTTACAATGCACGGTTTGCAGATCTGGCTGGCGTCACCCAAAGAACATGAACAGGGCCCGGGGCACTACAGCCATCATCCGGCCGATTCCTTGCCGGTTAGCGATAACCTTGGCGTGAAGATCCGGATGATTGCCGGGTCAGGCTTTTGTCTGGAATCGCCGGTGCCGGTGCTTTCGCCTACGTTGTATGCGGAGCTGAACCTGCAAACGGCGACCACGCTGCTGATTCCCACCGAGCATGAAGAGCGAGCGCTGTATGTCTTGAGCGGCGAGGCGCAGCTGGATGGCGAGGCACTGGAACTGAATTCTCTGGTGGTGTTGCCTGCGGGGGAAGAGATGACGCTGTTTGCCGAGAGCGACTGTCATGCTGTGTTGTTTGGCGGCGCGCCGCTGGACGGGCCACGGCGGATCAACTGGAATTTTGTGGCGAGTGATCCAGCGGCCATCGATGAAGCACGGCGGCGCTGGGCGGCCGGGGATTGGCCGACGGTGCCTGGGGAAAGTGAGCGGATCGAACTGCCGCGGTAGACCTGATCGCCTGATCGCCTGATCGTTCCCACGCTCCGCGTGGGAATGC
>NZ_JBFULH010001036.1:0-1110 GCF_056400445.1 Pseudomonas sp. P5_B2
GTATGGCGACAGCCATCCTTCGGCGATGAAGCTGTGCCCGCGCACCACTGAACTGGTGCAAGGCATTGGTTCGATCAAGGCAGCGATGTTCGCCGAATTGCCACCGGGTTCCCGATTGGTTCGGCACCGCGATCCTTATGCCGGGTCCTATCGTTATCACCTAGGCCTGGAAACACCGAACGATGCCGGCTGCTTTATCAATGTCGATGGCGAGAATTACCACTGGCGCGATGGCGAAGCGGTGATGTTCGACGAAACGTTCATTCATTATGCGGAAAACACCACGCAACAGAACCGAATCATTCTGTTCTGTGACGTCGAGCGTCCGATGAAATATCGCTGGGCGGCGGCGTTCAATGGCTGGTTCAGCCGCAATGTAATGTCCGCGGCAGGCGCGCCAAACGAAGAGGGYGACAGGACGGGTGGCATCAACCTTTTATTCACCAGAGTCTACAAATTTCGCCTGCGGGCCAAAGCGCTGAAGAAAACCAATCGCAAACTTTACTATTTTGGGAAGTGGGGAATTTTCGGTGGGTTGCTGGCGGTGTTTGTCCTGATCTGAGTTATGTGTTGTGGCGGATTAAGCTTGCTCGTGATGGGGCCATGACAGTCACCACCGGATATGCTCCTGGGCATACAAGGCTTCAAACAAAGGCGCTTTTTCAGCGCCCTTGGTTGATTCCTTTGTTTTGACGAGTTGTCTTCCATCACTGTCACAGGAACTATAGAACTTACATTGCTTTTTTAACTTTCTCCCATTCAGCTTTGAGCTTGGTCAGAAAGGAAGCCTTTGGTTCTTTGCTACAAACTTGAACCAACGCAGGTGTAACGGCAGCGATACCATCCACATCCACCACCTCATCTTCCACCTTGCCCTTGCGGCTCACTACCTCCCCAATACCCACTGCGGTAGGTCGGAAGCTTTCATCTACGGAAAGAAAGTCTTCACAGGTCCACGTTGAAACAGGTTTTTTTCCCGTACTTCCAGCGGCCATGGCCATTGAACTGGCGGCTAGCATCAGCGCGGCTATAACGAGCATTTTGCGTTGCATTATTGAATCCTCTGTTAATTAAATAATAACAACGAGGGGTTTTGTTTCTCACGATGCC
>NZ_JBFULH010001037.1:0-1108 GCF_056400445.1 Pseudomonas sp. P5_B2
GTAGTGTGGATTGACTGCGGTWCTCGCCGCTACGACCGCCCAGGCTGAAGACTGGAAGGTCGCCAAGAACGAAGACGGCATCAAGATCTCCCTGAGTGAAGTGCCTGGCTCGGACTACAAGTCCTATCAGGGCGTAACCTTGATAAAGACCACCGTTGCCAAACTGCGCGCGTTGCAGGAAGACGTGTCCGGCGCCTGTGCCTGGATTCACGAGTGCAAAATGCAGAAACTGCTCAAGCGCGAAGGCGATCAGACCTGGACCTACACCCAGTTCAATACCCCGTGGCCCGTCACCCCGCGTGATTCGGTTTTGCACATCACTACCATTGAAGGTGCCGATGGCAGCCTGACCCGCAAGCTCGAAGGCGTACCGAAGTACATTCCGGAAGAAAAAGGTTTTGTGCGGGTCTCCAAAGTCGACGGGTTCTGGAAGTTCGTGCCCAAAGGTGACCAGGTCGAAGTGACCTATCAGGTGCACACCGAGCCAGGCGGCAGCGTGCCTTCGATGATTGCCAACAAGTTCGTGGTCGATGYACCGTTCAATACGTTGAAAACCCTGAAAGAACGCGCCGAGAAGTAATCGCACCGTTGTTCTGCGACACGCCCCGACTGGTTCGGGGCGTTTGTGTTTTTACCAGGGCGCGGCTTTATTGTGTTTCCGGATATGCGTTGCACAAAATTTTCACAAAGCCTCCAAGACAATCCGCCCGCATCGGCCAGCCAAACAGTAATCAATGGCAATGAGGCGGGTGATCGTGCAACATTTGCGCACCGCGCAAGCCCCGGGGCCAAGTATTGGCCAATAGAGGGCAGGGCGCCGCTGTACTTTTGAAACTTCAACTTCCAATGGGTCCTAAAACGACATGGCAATCCCGGACGCCCTGAATCAGCAGCGAGCTTCTAGTCGCCTGCTGCAACCGACCGTCAAATCGCATCTGGCCTATACGCTGTTGTGCGCCTTGATCATGATGGTCATGTTCAGCCTGCTGCGTGTTGCGCTGCTGGTCTACAACCGCTCGATGATCCTCGACACACCGGCTGCGACCTTTCTTGAAGCGTTCGCCAACGGCCTGCGTTTTGATCTGCGTCTGGTGGTCTACCTCTGTAT
>NZ_JBFULH010001038.1:0-1102 GCF_056400445.1 Pseudomonas sp. P5_B2
ATGAAACGCACGCCGAACGACACGATTACCTGGGGCATGATGCTCCGCAAACTGCCGACGATCGCCAAGGTCATCCCTCGCGTGGTGAAGGGCCTGAAAGTCGCCAACGTCAAGGATCCGACCCAACCGTGTGGCCTGGGCTGGTGTTTCGAACAAGCGACATTGCGCAATCCCGATGGCCCCGCATTACTGCAGGACGACGTGGCGCTGACCTATACGCAGGTCAATCAATGGGCCAATCGCATCGCTCATCATCTGATTTCCCAAGGCATCGGCAAGGGTGACGTGGTCGCGGTCTTTATCGAGAACCGCCCGGAGCTGCTGGTGACGATTCTGGCGGTGGCCAAGGTCGGCGCGATCAGCGCCTTGCTCAATACTTCGCAGACCCGCGATACCCTCCTGCACAGCCTGAACCTGGTGGTGCCGGTGGCGATTATTGTCGGCGGTGAATTGGTCCCGGCGTTTTCGCAGGTTCGTGAACGGGTTTCCATCACATCGGCGCGAACCTGGTTCGTCGCCGATCAAGCCACCTACAACCATCCGGGCATTGCCCCCGACGGTTTCGTCAACTTGATGGCGGCCAGTGCCGATGCGTCCGACGATAACCCTGTCAGTGGGCAGCAGGTTTTTTTCGACGATCCTTGTTTCTATATCTACACCTCAGGCACCACCGGACTGCCCAAGGCTGGCGTCTTCAAGCACGGGCGCTGGATGCGCAGCTCTGCCAGTTTCGGCTTGATCGCCTTGGATATGCAGCCGCACGACATCGTCTATTGCACCTTGCCGCTGTATCACGGCACCGGACTGTGCGTGTGCTGGGGCTCGGCTATCAGCGGCGCCTCGGGGTTTGCCATCCGCCGCAAGTTCAGCTCCAGCCAGTTCTGGAGTGACGTACGCAAATACCACGCGACCACCCTCGGCTACGTCGGCGAACTGTGCCGTTATCTGGTGGATCAGCCGCCCAGCGACGAGGACCGCCAACACAGCGTGACCAAGATGATTGGCAACGGCTTGCGTCCCGGCGCGTGGAACGCCTTCAAGACCCGTTTCGGTGTCAGGCACATTTGCGAGCTGTATGCGGCCAGCGACGGCAATATCGGGT
>NZ_JBFULH010001039.1:0-1101 GCF_056400445.1 Pseudomonas sp. P5_B2
CATCTAACGAGCGTAGGAGTAATGATGGGATCGTACGGTGGGTACATCGAGAGGTTGGCCAAGAAGGTAGAGGCGCGTTTGCAGGACATCGAAGCGATCTACAACTTCGACCTAGGAGACGAGTTCGAGCTCGCCCTTTGCGCTCTGCTGGAAGACGTGCTGCCTGCCAAGTACGGGGTTTGTCGTGGCTTTGTTGTCGCAGAGGATGGCAGGACGGCCGGGGATGACGTCATCATCTACGACAAAATGGCCAGCCCTACCCTGCGCTCCAGCTTGAGCCGCCAGTTTCCGGTTAAAGAGCAGATCCCGGTTGACGCGGTGTACGCTTACATCGAATGCAAACACTCCATTTCGAGCGATGCGGTGCTGGAGAAGGCGATCGGTCAGGCCGAAGCGGTGAAAAAGCTTGTGCTCACCCGCCGAGCCCTCGACAACCCTGACTATGAAGTGGATGGGCCTGTTTACAACGGGAGGCTCAGGGATTGGCCCCGCACGTTCCCGCCTCTGAAGAACCAACCCTTCTGCGCGGTATTTGCACGCAAATATTCACCGGACGTTACCGTCCCCCGCACTCACGGCGAGCACACCCCTGATCTTTTGATCCTGGGTAATAACTACATCGCGACTCAGACGGTGAACCTGGGGCCGGACGGCATCAAATCGTCGCTCTTTTTCGACRCCAAGTACGGGGCGGGATTGTGCGCAGAACAGGCTCCCGAAAACGCRTACGGCCTTGGCCTGGTAACCCTGCTTGAGGCATTGAGCTGGATTGAGCTGCTGCCTATCGACTGGACGGGGACGCTGAACGCCACTTTCTTCGAAAACCTGCGCAAGGTAAGAACCAGCACTCAGTCCTGACAGCCCGCACTGCCTGCAGATGATGGCTAGCAATTTAGCCCGACCAGGTGTGATCAAGTGAGTGTTGGCGAGCCGACACCAAGGCCTCTTGGCCGGGATTTACCTTCCGGCCATCTGGCGCCATGATGGTAAGCGCAACGGGCTCCTCCTGCGTGAGCCATCGGAAAGGTTACGGAAAACGAGGGCTTTCATGGCTGAGCAATTTCACTACCCGGCAGACCTCTTTGAACTGCTGATCAAGAC
>NZ_JBFULH010001040.1:0-1099 GCF_056400445.1 Pseudomonas sp. P5_B2
CGCGCATACTCTAGTGCTTACTCCTCAGGTTGCCAATCCGGCCAGGCAACTGTTTTTCATTGATCTGCGGCTTTCCGGCAGAAGTACGGTCCTGGGACCGCACAAACGCCGAATATATCAGTGCGCAAAAATTATTAATCGTCCACGGCATCAAGGAACTCGTCTACGACGGGCATTTCGCCCATTCGTGACGGAATGTTTAAACCGAAGTGCAAATACGCATGTCGGGTCACCACTCGCCCCCGGGGGGTGCGCATGATGTAGCCCTGCTGGATGAGGTACGGCTCCAGCACGTCTTCAATGGTGTGGCGTTCTTCACTGATCGCGGCGGCCAGGCTGTCCACCCCGACCGGTCCACCGTCAAACTTCTCGATCATGGTCAGCAGCAGACGCCGGTCCTGGTGGTCGAAACCACGTTCGTCGACATCCAGCAGATTCAGCGCGAGGTCGGCAATCGGCTTGGTAATGTGCCCCTTGGCGCGCACTTCGGCGAAATCGCGTACCCGACGCAACAGGCGGTTGGCGATCCGTGGCGTACCGCGGGCACGCCGGGCGATTTCAAAGGCGCCTTCCGGGTCCAGCGGCAACCCGAGAATGCTCGCCGAACGGCTGACGATCGTGGCGAGGTCCGCGGTGCTGTAGAACTCCAGGCGCTGGACGATCCCGAAGCGGTCGCGCAACGGGTTGGTCAACATACCGGCACGCGTGGTTGCACCGACGAGGGTGAAGGGCGGCAGATCAAGCTTGATCGAACGCGCGGCCGGCCCTTCGCCAATCATGATGTCGAGCTGGAAATCTTCCATGGCCGGGTACAGCACTTCTTCGACGATCGGTGACAGGCGATGGATTTCGTCGATGAACAGCACATCATGAGGTTCAAGGTTGGTCAACAGTGCGGCCAGGTCACCCGGACGCTCAAGCACAGGCCCCGACGTGCTCTTGATCGACACCCCCATTTCCTGGGCGATGATGTTCGCCAAGGTGGTTTTCCCCAGGCCCGGCGGACCGAAGATCAGCGTGTGATCCAGCGACTCGTTACGCCCACGGGCGGCCTGGATGAACAACTCCATTTGCTCGCGAACAGTCGGCTGGCCTATAT
>NZ_JBFULH010001041.1:0-1099 GCF_056400445.1 Pseudomonas sp. P5_B2
GGCTCCGTTCTCGCATCGCATTATCGTCACTACTACCAACAATTGGAGTGAACACGCCGAGGACGCTTTGCAGGGGCAGCATCAGACAATCAACAAGATCGACCTGCAAGCCTTGGAAGACAGCCAGATTGACTGGGCCAAGTACCAACCCAATCAAGTCGTTACTCTCAAGGCTAAGAAAAAGCTTAGGGATCACCAGCAAACTGCACTGAACGCTGTAGCGGCCGGCCTGAAAGATACCGAGCGTGGCAAACTCATCATGGCATGCGGTACTGGCAAAACCTTTACCAGCTTGAAAATTGCCGAACACCTTGCCGGCAAGGGCAAGCGCGTGCTGTTTCTGGTGCCCAGTCTGTCACTACTGTCGCAAACCCTCACGGAATGGACGCAGGAGAGTGATACTCCACTCCACAGCTTTGCCGTCTGCTCAGACAGCGACGTGGGCAAGAAGCRCAAAGTCGAAGATGACGCAGTGCAGGTGTTCACCCATGAACTGCGCTATCCGGCTACCACTAAGGCAGACCGTCTCGCGGCGGAAATGCTCAAGCGTCATGATGGCGAACACATGAGTGTGGTGTTCTCGACCTACCACTCCATCGATGTAATCAGTCGTGCTCAACACGAACATGACCTCGCAGCGTTTGACCTCGTAATCTGCGACGAAGCTCACCGCACTACCGGCGCAACATTTGGCGAGGATGACGAAAGCACCTTCGTGCGTATCCACGATGCTGACTACATCCGTGCTGCCAAGCGTATGTACATGACTGCCACACCGCGTATCTACGGCGACAATGCGAAGGTCAAGGCCGAGTCCGGCGACGTCACTCTCTGCTCCATGGATGATGACGCCCTCTACGGTAAAGAGTTGTTCGTTATCAACTTCTCCGAAGCTGTTCAGCGTGGTCTGCTGGTCGATTACAAGGTGCTGGTGCTCACCGTTGAAGAAAGCCTCATCAACCGCCGCCTCCAAAACCTGTTGAAGGACGAAGACAACCAACTGAAGGTGGACGATGCGGCCAAGATTGTCGGTTGCTGGAAAGCGCTGGCCAAGCAAGGGCTGGCAGAAAACCTAGTAGGCGATGATCAGCCGATGAAG
>NZ_JBFULH010001042.1:0-1095 GCF_056400445.1 Pseudomonas sp. P5_B2
CAGAAAGTCGGTGTACTTGGCGCCGGCATGATGGGGGCCGGTATCGCCTTTGTCAGCGCATCGGCGGGCATCGAGGTGGTGCTCAAGGACGTTACCCTGGCAGCAGCAGAAAAGGGCAAGGCCCATTCGGCGGCGCTGCTGGATAAGAAAGTCGCGCGCGGCCAAATGATTGCGCAGCAGCGTGAGGCGATTCTGGCACGGATCAACACCACCGAAAGCGACGCGGACCTGGCCGGTTGTGACTTGATTATCGAGGCGGTATTCGAAGACCGTGAGCTCAAGGCCGAAGTCTCATCGGCCGCGCAAAAAATCGTCGGCCCGGACGCCGTCATCGCTTCTAACACCTCGACCTTGCCGATCAGTGGCCTGGCTACGGCGGTGCCGGATCAGAGCAAATTCATCGGTCTGCATTTCTTCAGCCCCGTGGAAAAAATGCCCTTGGTGGAAATCATCAAAGGCGCCCACACCAGCGACGAAACCCTGGCTCGCGGCTTCGATTTCGTCCTGCAAATCAAGAAAACCCCGATTGTGGTCAACGACAGTCGCGGTTTCTTTACTTCGCGGGTATTCGGCACCTTCACCAACGAAGGCATTGCGATGCTCGGCGAAGGTGTCAGTGCGCCGATGATCGAAACCGAAGCACGCAAGGCCGGCATGCCCATCGGGCCTCTGGCGATCTCTGACGAAGTTTCCCTCAGCCTCATGAGCCATATCCGCAAGCAAACGGCCAAGGACCTGCAAGCCGAAGGGAAACCTCTGATTGAGCACCCGGCGTATGCCGTGATTGACTTGCTGCTCAACGAATACAAGCGGCCCGGTAAAGCGGCAGGAGGCGGTTTCTACGATTACCCGGCCGCTGGCCAGAAACATCTATGGCCAGAGCTGAAAAGCCGTTTCGAGATGCCTGACGGGCAGATTTCGCCAAAGGATGTGCGTGATCGCCTGCTGTTCGTGCAAGCCATCGAGACCGTGCGCTGTGTGGAGGAGGGCGTGCTGACGTCGACGGCAGACGCCAACGTCGGTTCGATCTTCGGCATCGGTTTTGCCGCCTGGACTGGCGGTGCGCTGCAATTTATCAATCAGTACGGCATGCAA
>NZ_JBFULH010001043.1:0-1094 GCF_056400445.1 Pseudomonas sp. P5_B2
AAAGTACTCAGTGGCGCCGGGCTCCGTGGCCAGGTTGCCGGGCAAACCGCACTGTCCACTGTGGGCCAATCGGGCGCAGGCCTGACCTATCGTGGCTACGACGTTCGCGAACTGGCGGCTGACGCTCAGTTCGAAGAGGTCGCCTACCTGCTGCTGTACGGCGAACTGCCGAGCCAGGCGCAACTGGACGCCTACGTCAGCAAACTGAGCAAGCTGCGTGACCTGCCGCAAGCGTTGAAAGAAGTGCTGGAGCGCATCCCCGCCGACGCCCACCCGATGGACGTGATGCGTACTGGCTGCTCGTTCCTGGGCAACCTGGAGCCGGAGAACGATTTCTCCGAGCAGCACGACAAAACCGACCGTCTGCTGGCTGCATTCCCGGCGATCATGACTTACTGGTATCGCTTCAGCCACGACGGCAAGCGCATCAGCTGCGTCTCTGACGAGCCGTCGATCGGCGGTCATTTCCTGCACCTGCTGCACGGTGAAAAGCCGAGCGAGTTGCACGTCAAGGTAATGAACGTTTCGCTGATCCTCTACGCAGAGCACGAGTTCAACGCGTCGACGTTCACCGCACGTGTTTGCGCCTCCACCCTGTCGGATCTGTTCTCCTGCATCACCGCCGCTATCGGCTCGCTGCGTGGTCCACTGCACGGCGGCGCCAACGAAGCAGCGATGGAAATGATCGAGCGCTTCAGCTCGCCTGAAGCGGCGATCGAAGGCACCCTCGGCATGCTCGAGCGCAAAGACAAGATCATGGGCTTCGGTCACGCGATCTATAAGGACAACGATCCGCGCAACGAAGTGATCAAGGGCTGGTCGAAAAAACTCGCTGACGAAGTGGGCGACAAAGTGTTGTTCCCGGTTTCCGAAGCCATTGACAAGACCATGTGGGAGCAAAAGAAACTGTTCCCGAACGCCGACTTCTACCATGCCTCGGCGTACCACTTCATGGGCATTCCGACCAAGTTGTTCACCCCGATTTTCGTTTGCTCGCGCCTGACCGGTTGGGCTGCCCACGTGTTCGAACAACGTGCCAACAACCGCATCATCCGCCCGAGCGCCGAGTACACCGGCGTTGAACAGCGCAAGTT
>NZ_JBFULH010001044.1:0-1091 GCF_056400445.1 Pseudomonas sp. P5_B2
ATGTGCAGGTGCTGATCGGTATCGTGATCGGTGCAGCAATCGGTCACTTTGAACCGCAATTCGGAGCCAAGCTCCAACCTTTTGCAGATGGCTTTATCAAGCTCATCAAAATGCTGTTGGCGCCTATTATTTTCGGTACCGTCGTCGTTGGTATCGCCAAGATGGGCAGCATCAAGGAAGTCGGGCGGATTGGCGTCAAAGCGCTGCTCTACTTTGAAATCCTTTCAACCATAGCGCTGGTCATCGGCCTTATTGTGGTCAATCTCGTAAAGCCAGGCGTCGGGATGAATATCAACGCCAACACGCTTGATGCCAGTGCTATCGCCAAGTACAGCCAAGCCGCCAGCGAGCAGGGCGGAACAATCGAGTTCTTTCTCAACATCATCCCGAGCACCTTCATTGGTGCATTCTCCAATGGCGTCATGCTTCAGGTCATTCTGATTTCGGTGTTGATGGGCGTTGCCCTCGTTCAAATGGGCGAAACAAGCAAACCGCTGATCAATACCATCGACCTGTTTATGCAAGGGCTGTTCAAGATCGTGGCGATGGTCATGCGTCTGGCTCCGATTGGTGCCGGGGCCGGCATGGCGTTCACTATCGGCAAGTACGGTATTGGTACCTTGCTGTCACTCGGCCAGTTGCTGATCGCGCTCTACGTCACCACCTTGATATTCATTGTGATAGTGCTGGGGACGGTTGCTCGATGGTCAGGAATGCCTTTGCTTCAGTTCCTCCGGTACTTCAAGGACGAGATTCTGATCACGCTTGGAACCTGCTCGACTGAAGCGGTACTCCCGCGAATGATGGTCAAACTTGAAAAGCTGGGCTGCAGGAAGTCAGTGGTGGGCATGGTGCTGCCAACCGGATATGCCTTCAATGCGGATGGCACCTGCATTTACCTCACCATGGCGGCGATTTTTATCGCACAGGCAACCAACACGCCACTGACGTTTATGGATCAGATGATTCTGTTGGGCGTCTTCTTGCTGACCTCCAAAGGCTCCGCTGGCGTGGCGGGTGCCGGGTTCATAACACTGGCGGCAACGCTGACAACCATCCACTCCATTCCGTTGGTAGGCCTGGTATTGCTC
>NZ_JBFULH010001045.1:0-1091 GCF_056400445.1 Pseudomonas sp. P5_B2
GTTCCAGATAGACCTGCACGCTGTATTTTTGCGAGAAAGCCTTGAGGCGGGCGCAGAATGCGTCCAGCGCATAGCCGTCACCGGTGAAGTGAATGCCGCCGCCGAGACTGACCCACTCGACCTTGTGCAGCAGATGACCGAATCGCTCTTCGATGGTACACAGCATCTGGTCGAACAGGTCGAACTCACCGTTCTCGCAGTTGTTGTGGAACATGAAGCCGGAGATCTGCTCGATGACCTCTTCGATCTTCACCGGGTCCCACTCGCCCAGACGGCTGAATGGCCGCGCCGGGTCGGCCAACAGGTAATCCGAGCTGCTCACCTGCGGATTGACCCGCAGACCGCGCACCTTGCCGGCTGAAGCCTCGGTGTAGCGCTGCAACTGGCTGATGGAGTTGAAGATGATCTTGTCGCAGTTCTCGAGCATCTCCTCGATTTCGTCGTCAGCCCAGGCCACGCTATAAGCGTGAGTCTCGCCGGCGAACTTCTGCCGACCGAGCTTGAGCTCGTAAAGCGACGACGATGTGGTGCCGTCCATGTACTGCTGCATCAGGTCGAACACCGACCAGGTGGCGAAGCACTTGAGTGCCAGAAGCGCTTTGGCCCCGGACTGTTCGCGCACATAGGCAATCTTCTGCATGTTCGCCAGCAGCTTTTGTTTGTCGATAAGGTAATACGGCGTTTTGATCATTTCGAGGCGCCTCCGGCAAGGCCAGCCAAAAAAAGGATGCGCATTGTGCCTTCACTGGCGAAAGATCGAAAGTACAGAAAGTGCTGGCGACGCGAAGTTGGGCTGTCTGGTCTTCACGGTGACCACGCATGAGAAGCGAACCCGAGAAAAATATCCCTCAATCATAAGAGTGAAATATTTCAGTCATATTTCTGCGCGACACTATTGTTTCACTTTTAAGACAACCGATCGCACATCCCTGACAGCGTGACTGGATCAGCCGTCAACGACGGGTGCAGCTGTACTTACGGCAATACAAGGAGGTCAACGATGCGATGCTCGCCAGATGAAATACGCCACCAGATCCTGGACGCTGAATCAGTGTTGAAACGACTGGATATCGAGATGGAGGGGGTTGTGT
>NZ_JBFULH010001046.1:0-1084 GCF_056400445.1 Pseudomonas sp. P5_B2
TCGACAAACACTTCAAACTGGGTAACAACCTTAACCAACGTGATGTGATCGCAGTACGCAAAACAGTATCCGGCTTGCTTAAGCTGCTCTACCCGCACGACGTATTCACAAAAGAAGACGTGCGTCAGTGCCTCGAGTACGCACTCCAAGTCCGCCGACGCGTGAAGGAACAGCTAAAGAAGATTGGTGGAATGGAGTTCTACGATGTTCACTTCAGCTACATCGACAATGAAACCCTTGAAGAACAATTCGTCACTGTGAAAGAGCAAGGTGGTGGTGGTCTTATCCCTGAAGGGCCAGGAAAGCCCGGTTTTATCCACACTATAGGCTTGAGCGGCAAAGGCATGCCTGGGTTGTATCGGATCGAACTGCAGGTGACCAAGGGTACTGGCAAGCTTGCCACTTCAGGCCTATGGAACTCCAGCTCTGCCAAAGAACAGGTAAAGATTGCCTTCGACTACTTCAAGGCCAACGCCTCACGCATCAGCGCTTCGGCTAAGGTGCTCGATCATGACTTCCACCTGCATGTGGTTGAGCTGCAAAACACCGGCCCTCTGACTCATATGGCGCTCCCAAGCTTAGTCGCCTTTGCTTCTGGGCTGATGGGCAGGCCCGCACAAGGACAAATGATCGTCCTCGGCGATATGAGCCTAGGCGGCAGCATCACGCCAGTTGAGAGTATCGCCGAATGCCTGCAAGTGGCCTTCGACGCAGGTGGAAAGCGCGTTGCGCTTCCCATGAGCAGTGCCAAGGACATCCCCAGTATCCCAGCTGAACTGTTCACCAAGTTTCAGACCAGCTTTTATGGCGAACCAGTAGAGGCTGTATTTAAGGCAATGGGCGTGGATTGAAAAAGGTCAGCCCGCCCGTGTATTTGTGGCGGGCTTTTTGATTTATTTTAGATTGGACGATACGAAGGAATTTTTGCCATGACTGAATACAATGCCAGCATGACAATTTTTGAGGCCTTCTACCGAAATGATGAGCTTCTTTACGAAGAAACGGTAGACCAAACATGGCGCAACATACTCTATGCCATCCAAGGTGCAAATCCACATGTTGACCGGATGGAACTATGCAATAT
>NZ_JBFULH010001047.1:0-1081 GCF_056400445.1 Pseudomonas sp. P5_B2
CGCAGTCGGACGCAGGCTTCGCCAGCTGCTACAGGATCGAGTCCGCCCAATGCCACAGGGATCTCAGCGTTTGCGGGGTTCAGCCGCCATCAGCATTTCCTTCGGCTGGACCTTCAGGTACGGATTGGCGCAGCCAATCTTCAGCCAGCGCGGCGGTGCCCAGCGCGAGTTGTTACCCACGCGATCGAGGATGCAATACGTCACTTCCAGCCGCAGGTCTTCGCCGGCTTCAAGAATGATCGCCGGCGGCACCCAGACCTGAATCGACTGGCCCACTTCGCTTGCCGTGAGCCGGGGCAAGTCCATGCGCACATCGCCCCAGCGCAGGGTGATTTCGTCGTCGACGGCCATGTTCAGGTAAGGCTCGATGGTCAACGGCACTCCGCGCTTGATCTGGTTTGGGTTGACCCCTTGGCGGCGGATAGTCTCGGGGATGCCCACGGGCGCCAGGCTTTGGTTTTCGTCGCCGCACTGGGCCGATGGCGGGCCGCCAGGGCAATCCAGTTTGATCTGGACATGCGTCGCCGGTGACAACGCGGGCCCTTGCCCAACCTGCATGACCTTGTAATGGATGCGTGCGCTACCGTTGGCAATGAAGCTTTCCGGCACTCGCAAACTGATCATTTCACCGACGTCGTCGGCGTCCAGCACGTGGGAAGCCACGTAGCAGTTGTCCCAGAACAGTTCGATCAGGTCGCCTGCGTCCATCCCGGGGTAGGGCGCCACGTCGATCATAAGATGAGCCGCCGAGATCATGTTGACGCCGGCCTTGTGCGATTGCGCCAGGGTCGGGGCCACAAGTTCGGATGTATTGGATGTGCTTGTCATGGGGTTTCTCCTTGAAGCCTTGCAGCGAAGTTCCGTTTCTGAAAGTTCAAAAGGCGTGCATTGTCCAGCAATAAATCGGCTTGTTATTTGAACGTTAAATAATGCTGAAGTGCAAAGCAGTACGCCTGTTGGTGACTAGATAAGAGCGAGCTTGAATAGCTGTCAATAGAACAAACTAGTTAAGTGTTGGATCTCCTGTTATTCAGAATATTCCTACATGCCGAAGTTAATATACCGCGGTGCACTGTCGAAC
>NZ_JBFULH010001048.1:0-1080 GCF_056400445.1 Pseudomonas sp. P5_B2
AGCGGGAACATGTCCGGGTACAGGCGGGCTTGCAGGAACGCATTCGGGTCGATGTTTTTTTCGGTAGCGTGCGCTTCTGCTTTTTTCAGCACGTCACTCAGGGCGGTGAGCATTTGCTTGAAAACAGGAACGGAAGCGTCGTACAGGGAAATGGTCATGGCAGTCTCGTGTGGTGACAGGAGGAGAAAACGTCGGCCGATTATAGCCATGCCCGCCCTCCCTGGACGGGTCTTTTTCCGCAGCCGCGCACCTTCACCGCCGCAATGGCGTGTGTCACCACCGGCACCGTTACCTTGGGGTACAACAAATTCTGTTGCCATTGGCGCCCGTCAATCTAAAGTGCATTCACGCAAGTGAAAAACATGAACCGGGTAAGGATGCGCCACCATGAGCACTGAGCAAGAGACGACCTTCGACGAGCCGCGGCTTAACAGCACGGAAATCCGCATTTTGGGCTCGCTGATCGAGAAACAGGCCACCAGCCCGGAAACCTATCCGCTGACCCTCAACGCCCTGGTGATTGCCTGCAACCAGAAAACCAGCCGTGAACCGGTGATGAACCTGACCCAAGGCCAGGTCGGCCAGAGTCTGCGGGCGCTGGAAGGACGCGGTTTCACCAAACTTGTCATGGGCAGTCGTGCGGATCGCTGGGAACACAAGGTCGACAAGGCTCTGGAGCTGGTGCCGGCGCAGGTGATACTGACCGGGTTGTTGTTCCTGCGAGGTCCGCAGACGGTCAATGAACTGCTGACCCGCAGCGGGCGCATGCATGAATTTGAAGACGCCGAACAGGTGATTCATCAACTGGAGCGTTTGATTGCGCGGGGCTTGGCGTTGTTGATTCAAAAACAAGCCGGTCAGCGGGAGGACCGGTATATGCATGCGCTGGGGGATCCGGCGGATATCGAGGTTATCCTGGCGGCGCGGCAGAACCCGGTGGAGCGCGGCGGCGGTAGCGGCGTTTCGATTGAGCGAATCGAAGAACTTGAAGCGCGCATTGCCGCGCTGGAGGAACGCCTGGCACGCCTTGAATAACAACTCAATCCCTTGTAGCAGCTGCCGAGCAGCGCGAGGCTGCGT
>NZ_JBFULH010001049.1:0-1079 GCF_056400445.1 Pseudomonas sp. P5_B2
CCGCTACCCAGGCCATCGTTGACGAGAAACACGCCGTTTACAAACGCATTACCCTGCGTTTGATCCCCTTCATCTTCATCTGCTACCTGTTCAACTACCTCGACCGGGTGAACGTTGGATTTGCCAAACTGCAGATGCTCGACGCCCTGAAATTCAGCGAAACCGTGTACGGCCTCGGTGCCGGAATTTTCTTTATCGGCTACGTGCTGTGCGGCGTGCCGAGCAATCTGGCCCTGACCAAATTCGGCCCACGGCGCTGGATTGCGCTGATGATGATCGTCTGGGGCACGCTCTCGACTTGCTTGCTATTCGTCACGACACCGACCGAGTTTTATACGTTGCGCCTGTTCACCGGGGCGGCGGAAGCCGGGTTCTTCCCGGGCGTGGTGCTGTATCTCTCGCAATGGTTCCCGACCTTTCGCCGTGGCCGCATCATGGCGCTGTTCATGTCGGCGATTCCGGTGTCCGGCCTGCTCGGAAGTCCGTTTTCCGGCTGGATCCTCAATCACTTCGGCGCAGGCCAGGCGGGTCTGGCGGGTTGGCAGTGGATGTTCCTGCTGCAAGGCATTCCGACCGTCATCCTCGGCGCCCTCGCCTATTTCCTGCTGAGCGACAGCTACGCCAACGCCAAATGGCTGACCCCGTTTGAACGCGCGGTGCTGGAAGCCGATCACGCGCAAGACCTGGCGAACAAACCGAAAACCACCACCGATTCGCTGTTGGCAGTGTTCAAGAACCCGGCGATCTGGGCGTTCGGCCTGGTCTATTTCTGCATCCAGAGCGGCGTATACGCGATCAACTTCTGGTTGCCGTCGATCATCAAGAACCTCGGTTTCAGCGATAACCTGGTGATTGGCTGGTTGAGTGCGATTCCCTATCTGCTGGCGGCAGTGTTCATGTTGCTGGTCGGCCGTTCGGCTGACTTGCGCAAAGAACGCCGCTGGCATTTGGTGGTGCCAATGTTGATGGGCGCGGTCGGTCTGCTGATTGCGGTGAACTTTGCGACCACGCCAGCCATTGCAATTCTCGGCCTGACCATCGCCACCATGGGCGCCCTGACCGGTTTGCCGATGTTCTGG
>NZ_JBFULH010001050.1:0-1079 GCF_056400445.1 Pseudomonas sp. P5_B2
CCATTAGCGGAAGCCCAAGTCGCAAACCCACGCCGCATTGAGTGGCTACTGTAGATATCCGAAGGCACACCCGCCTGCGTGAAGATGCGACGAAGCATTGGGATCAAACTATTGGAATTGATGCCCCCATCAGCAAGGTTGCCCCAGCGATCGATCTTTCTGAAGACAGGGCCATGAGCAATGCCGGCCACAGTGATCCAATTGACGTAAGCCTGAACTGGACACAGTTTCTTGAGGGCAGGGGTGTGGAACGTCGTCCCCCGGTGCTGTCGATCACCTTTCGTGTACGGCAAATAGAACGTAATGCCGGCACCGGCCTCCGCCTGAGTATGCTCGACTTGGAGTCGTGCCAGTTCGTCACCCCGAAACCCCCGCCAGAATCCGATCAACACCAGGGCAATGTCGCGTCGACATTTCATCACGCTCTTAAGGTCATCCCGCTCAGACGCAAGATTCGCTTCGCGTTCAAGCCAGCTCACTGCCATCTCTAGATGGCTCAGGAGGAGAGGGGCCGCCTGTTTTTCTTGGGCTGGATGCAATGTCCGGATGCCCTTGAGCATCTGTCGCACATTCGGCGTTTTTGTTGGATCTGGAAATCCCTGCGTGATGTGCCACTGAGCCAAGGCAGCTAGGCGCTGCTTCAGTGTGCTGATGGTGTGCTTGTCCGCGTACTCGGCCAGGTAACGCACGATGCCATCGCCAGTCGCCGGCAGAAAGCCTCCCCAGGTCACTTCGAAATGCTCTACGGCGGCGCGGTAACTGCGCCGGGTGTTTTCCCGGGTACCGGCCTGCAGGTACCGATCAGCCTTGTTCATTTCGACCCTTCTACGCGAAACGTAATTTTTCCAGCGATGAAAATACAAAAATCAGCTTTATGATACGATAAGCCTCCATTATTTGATCATAGATTTTCGATTTTTATGACTGATTTTTTGCCTGGATGTATTATGTAATTACACATTATGTTTACACTACGAAATCGTAGGAGAAGTCATGGCACGTGGCGGTATTAACAGGGCAATCGTCCAGATAGCACGAGATGCGCTGATCGCTCGGGGTGTAAATCCCAGCATCAATGC
>NZ_JBFULH010001051.1:0-1078 GCF_056400445.1 Pseudomonas sp. P5_B2
CGTACATATTGACGAGTTCCGGGCCGTCAGGGATGCATTGTTGTCTTACGATGACATTTCCCACGCTGACCTCTCGTTTCCTGTTTCAGGCCTAGGCGAATAAGTGCATGAACACCCAACAACTGACCCAAGGCCTGAATCAGGCATTCTTCACAGAAAACCACCGCATCGTTTTTTGGTACGACCCTGATCAAGGCTTCACGGATGAACTCGGCCAGCTTGATCTGCCCGGCGTTCAGGTGCTGAACATGCAGGGGCATTCCACCTTCGGCACCAAGCTCAAGCTGGAGCTTGAGGACACTGAAGGTAAGTACCTGCTCTATTTCCCTTGCGCCGAACCAGACGCGAATGATGACTGGCTGCTGGACATCAAGCTGTACTCGCGCAGTTTCTACGCTGACAAAGTGTCACTGATATTCAATGACCTGGGCTTACACCAGCAGGTGCTCCGTGAACATCTAGCCAAGCGTGAGCGCTTCCTTGGCAGCAAGGCTCGTCTAGCTAGCCTGAAGCGTTTGATCCAACCAACTAACACTGAGCATGAGTTGGATCTGGCGATGATTGCCGTTGTGCTGGGTGCAAGTGGCAGTGACGTCATGACCCTGCTTTGCACTTTGGCCGATGGTGCCGTACGTGACGATTTGGGTCTTGAGCAGAATCCAGCGGTCATCGATGAACTGTACAAGCTCGACCTGATGCCTGCGTTGCTGCAGGCCCTGCGTGACGAGGTAGGCTATCCAGCCTCCATCGAGGAAATCCGTGGCGATAAATCCTTCAGCTTTGGGCATTTCCTAATTCGACTGCTAGCAACCGGGTTCTGCGAAAGCATCGGCGATATACCCAGTTGGGCATCCGCGATTGCTATTCCCTCAGCCAGCGCACGCGCTACTTCACGTGCACTGCTTTCCCGCTGGCGTGACAGCTCACGGTTTTACCAAGCCTACGATGAGATTTCCGGCTGGGTCGGTGAGGCCCTGCATATCACCCAGAAGATTGGTGAAATCTCGTTGGAGAGCTTGGCCAATGTTGCGACCTTCGAAGCCGTCGAGCGGCAGATCATCGTCGATCTGACCAAGGC
>NZ_JBFULH010001052.1:0-1076 GCF_056400445.1 Pseudomonas sp. P5_B2
GTACGTTGCGCGTATTGGGCGTCTTGATGAACAGAACCGGTTTGACAGGTAGCTTTTGATACGGCGGCTGCTCGAATTCAGAAAGGCGCTTCAGCAGCAATCCCTGGTAGTTCAGCGCTACACCGAGCAGGGTGCCGGTCGCAATGTCATGCAAGGCATGGCTCATGCTTATCTCCTGGCAGTGGCGGGACTGAGGTGTCCGGCCTGATTATTGTTAACATGTTATCGTTATAATTAATATGTTAATGATCGTCAAGCCCCTTCTTGTTCGTGGCGATTTACTCGCAGCGGGTGCACCATGGGGCGGGGATGTCGGAACTAAAAATAACGAGTAGAGAGTGATGAACGATCGGTATCCAATTCCTAACATCAACATCGGCCAGGTCTACGATCAGCGCTACAGCGATAGCGAGGTGCATTACGACAAGCTAGGCAACCTGGCGGGTTTCTTTGGGCGCAACATGCCAGTGCACCGCCACGATCGATTTTTCCAGGTGCATTACGTCAAGAGCGGAACGGTGAGGGTCTATCTTGATGACCAGCAGTACGTCGAGTCGGGCCCCATGTTTTTTCTCACCCCGCCGACGATTCCCCATTCCTTCGTGACGGAGGCGGACAGCGACGGCCACGTGCTCACCGTTCGCCAGCAGTTGATCTGGCAATTGATCGAAAGCGATCCTGGGCTGGCATTGGGGCCGCAACTTCCCGCAGCCTGTGTGGCGCTTGATCACCTCAAGCCTGAGCAGCAAAGCGAATCGCGGCGTCTGGCATTTCTATTCGAAGAGCTGCGAGGGGAGATGAACAGTGGGGCCGCCGGTCACAGCGCAGCGGTGCTAAGCCTGACTCGACTGATCATGGTCAGCGTATTACGGCTGTGCGCAAACCCTCTCGAAGCGACGCCTACGCGACGTGAAGACTTGCAGATCTTTCATCGATTCAATGCACTGATTGAAGAGCATTATCTGGAGCACTGGGCGCTTGGCCGTTATGCGCAGGCCATTGGCGTTACCGAAGCTCGGCTTAACGATGTCTGTAGGCGTATTGCCGATTTGCCGTCCAAACGCCTGGTGTTCGAA
>NZ_JBFULH010001053.1:0-1073 GCF_056400445.1 Pseudomonas sp. P5_B2
AAGCACGAGGGATCAACACATTCTTGGTCTGATGGATCGGCAGTCCCGTGTCCAGGGTCTCCAACTCGGCCAAATGCGGAACGTTTTGCTCAATCAACTCGCCAAGTTTGCGCATCAGTCGTGCGCGCTCTTTGGCAGGCGTATTGGCCCATTTAGGAAAGGCTTCCTTGGCCGCCGCCACGGCCTGTGCTACTTCTTCGGCACCCCCACTGGCCACTTCACCAATCGCTTCGCCGGTAGCCGGATTGTAGTTGGTGAAGGTGTCTTTGCTTTCGACCTCACGGCCATTGATCCAATGTTTGATCATACTGCTCAAGCCTCTTTACGTGCGGAGAAAAAATCCGCTTCGCTGACAATTCGATTTACGAGGCGACCAACGCCTTCGACTTCCACGATCACTTCATCGCCTGGAACTACGTCTGCAAGGCCTTCCGGCGTACCGGTGGCGATCATGTCGCCTGGCTGCAGGGTCATGAAACTGGACAGGTATTCGATCAGGTAAGGGATGTCGAAGATCATGTCTTTGGTCGAGCCTTCTTGACGAAGCTCACCATTGATCCAAGTGCGCAGTTTCAGATTGCTCGGATCGGGGACATCTGCAACATCGACAATCCAAGGGCCGACCGGGGTCGTGGCGTCACGGTTTTTTACCCGCAAATTCGGGCGGTAGTAGTTTTCCAGGTAGTCGCGGATTGCGTAGTCGTTACACACGGTGTAACCCGCCAGATAGCTCAGCGCATCTTCACGCTTGACGTTGCGAGCAGGCTTGCCGATGACTGCAACCAGCTCGCACTCATAGTGCATGTAGGCAATGTTTTCAGGTCTCCAAGTGATCTGATTGTGGCCGGTGTAGGTGCCCGTTGATTTAACGAACACCAAAGGTTCGGTTGGCGGCGCGAAGGCGAGTTCGGCAGCGTGATCGGCATAGTTCAAGCCGAGGGCAAACATGTTGCCATTGGCCGGCGGCAGCCACTCGACTTGGTCTTCGGTGAGGGAGCGACCATCGGTCAGATGTACGTTGTTGTCTGCATCAACCGTGACGGAATGTATTTGGCTTTCGATTCGGATAAGAG
>NZ_JBFULH010001054.1:0-1071 GCF_056400445.1 Pseudomonas sp. P5_B2
GGTTGTAACGGCTTACTTACCTGTGGCGAGGGGGCTTGCCCCCGTTCGGCTGCGCAGCAGGCGCAATTCAGGCAACCGTTTTGTCAGAAATGCAGAGGGGCGCTTCGCACCCCAACGGGGGCAAGCCCTCTCACCACACAAGTCCCCTCTCCACAGCTTTACTGTCGTTCGTTAGACCGTTTCTGGCTTATGCGCCACAAACCGCATCATCCACTCTGCAACCGTAGMGCCATGATGCTCCTGCTCCAGGCTGGCCAAGCCTTCGGTGTAGATTTGCTCGCCCAGCGCTTGCTGACGGATGTCCAGCAGCGCGCGCGAATAATCGTGAATGAACTCCGGATGCCCCTGGAAGCACAGCACCTGATCATTGATGTGGTAAGCGGCGAACGGGCAGAAATCGCTGGATGCGATGACCGTGGCGTTTTCCGGTAGCGAGGTCACCTGATCCTGGTGGCTGATCAACAAGGTCAACTCTTCCCTGACCGGGCTCATCCACGGTGCCTTGGCCGCGAGTTTGTAGCGGTGGGTACCGACGCCCCAGCCTTGGGTTGCACGTTCGCTTTTGCCGCCCAGCAACAGCGCCAGCAACTGATGGCCGAAACACACGCCCAGCAGTTTGTCGCCGCGCTCGTAGCGGGTCAGCAGGTAGGTCCTGAGGATTTCGATCCACGGGTCGGTGCCGAAGGAATCGGCCTTGCTCCCGGTGACCAGATAAGCGTCGAAAGTCAGCTCATCACTTGGGTATTCGCCCTGCATCACGTTGTAGACCGTGAACTCGGCCGCGATCGGTTGCTGCGAGAACAGGTGCTTGAACATCTGCCCGTAGCCCTGATATTGCTCGACCAATTCTGGACGCAGGATGTCGGTTTCCAGAATGCAGATGCGTAACGACATAAAAAATACCTGACACGTGATGGGAATAATGCACACCTCAGAGCCTGCCTCGAAACACCGTTCCAAGGCAAGCCCTGCGAGGCGTCACCGGTCCCTTAAAACGCCTCCCCTTTAGCCGCTTTCTCCAGCAACAAGGCCGGCGGATTGAAGCGCTCGCCATACTGCGCGGCCAGGTAT
>NZ_JBFULH010001055.1:0-1070 GCF_056400445.1 Pseudomonas sp. P5_B2
GCCCTCAACAGTCAACAAGCTGCTCATTAAGCTGTCAGCAGTCCTCGCATGGTCAGTGGAAAACGGTCACATATCCAAGTCTTACGACAAGAAACTGAAGCTCACGAAGGGCACTGAATCGAGCCGTAAGGCGTTCACTCAGGATCAGGTAGGCAAGCTGGTGGCTTACTCCAATGCGCTGCCAGAGACCTCATGGAAGCGTTGGCTATTGAGCCTCGGGGCTATCACTGGCGGGCGTCTCAATGAAATCTCACAGTTGACGGTTGGTGACGTGCAGACCCTCGCATCAGGCATCACGGCCATTCACATCAATGAAGCAGGCGAAGGCAAGTCAATCAAAAACAAGCGTAGTGAACGATTGGTGCCGTTGACTGATGGTGCCTATGGGTTCGACCTCACAGCGTTCTTGCGGTACGTCGAGGCGTGCAAACTCAGTAAGTCGGAGGCGTTGGCGCAGATTGGCTATAAGACAGCGGGAGACTGGGCGAACCGACAAGCGATCCCTGAGGCTCTTGGTGACTCCTACGGTCCCGGTCTAGTGTTCCAGTCCTTGCGGCATTCATTGGCGTCTTTGATGCAGGCCAAAGGGGTTCCTACGGCTTACGCACAGGCTGTCATGGGGCATGCGTCGGGTACGATTACATTTGATGTCTACGGTTCAGGGGTGCCCGTTGAGACCGTCGCGGAGATGCTTATGGACTTGTTCGTTGGCGGTGGTCGATGACGGTTTTGTTGGGGACTACTGCGCTAGAGCCCCCACAATGCCACTTTTCAATCGCGACCTCGCAGGAGCGATCACAGGGCGCTTTGATTGGTCACTTCGCGCCCAGCATGAGGATTTTACGCTATCGCATCCCTTACGGCTCTACAGGGGCTGATAGAGAGCCTGTCCGGTCGTAACACCAGATTGCACACTCCTGTCAAGACCGTATCTTGACAACGACCCCATTTTTCGAGTAAAGTCCGCTCCCTGCCAATAACGGCAAATGACCCAAACCGGCGCAGAGCGCCCCAAGGATCGCCTATCGAAAATGAACTGACCAGAAGGAGGAACACCCATGATGCAACCA
>NZ_JBFULH010001056.1:0-1066 GCF_056400445.1 Pseudomonas sp. P5_B2
GATTATCGGTGGCGGTTTCCAGCACCATGCCCTTGGCACCGTTCAACACCGCGAACGCGCGAGCTGTGTTCATCAGCAACGTACCTACCCCACGCCCACGGGCTTCGGGCGTGGTGAACAGATCACTGAGCAACCAGGTGCGGTGGGCGTCGATGGAGGAAAACGTCGGGTACAACTGCACGAAACCCAACGCCTGGCCCGTGGCGTCCTCGGCGAGGAAAACTGCCGACTCGCCCCGGGCGATGCGTTCGGCGATGAACTCCCGGGACTGCGTCAGGTTCGAAGGCTGGCCGTAGAAGCCTCGGTAGGCGTCGAAAAGGCACGCAACCTGGTCGAGATGGCTGGCGTCGACGCGTAAGGCTTGTACGACCATGATACGCGGCTCCTCGGGGTTGGATTACTTCGGCTGCGCCACGGTGCGCAAGTAAGGTTTGATGGTTTTGAACCCGTCCGGGTATTTCTTCCGCGCGTCTTCATCGGACACCGACGTGGGAATGATCACGTCCTCACCAGGACGCCAGTTCACCGGGGTGGCGACCGTATGCTTGGCGTTCAATTGCAGAGAGTCGAGCAGACGCAGCACTTCATCGAAGTTGCGCCCGGCACTCATCGGGTAGATGAGCATGGCCTTGACCTTTTTGTCCGGGCCAATGATGAACACGGAACGCACGGTGGCGTTGTCGACGGCGGTGCGGGTGCCACCACTGGCATTCGGGTGGATCATGTCGTAGAGCTTGGCCACTACCAGGTTTTCGTCACCGATCATCGGGTAATTGACCGCGTGCCCCTGGGTTTCCTCGATGTCCTTGGCCCAGCTTGCATGGTTGCTGACCGGGTCGACGCTGAGCCCGACGATCTTGGTGTTGCGCTTGTCGAACTCTGGCTTGAGCCCTGCCATATACCCCAGTTCGGTGGTGCATACCGGGGTGAAATCCTTGGGGTGCGAAAACAGGATGGCCCACTTGTCGCCAATCCATTCGTGGAAATTCAGCGTGCCTTCGGTGCTTTCGACGCTGAAGTCCGGTGCCTCGTCGCCTATACGGATAGCCATCTTCGTTCTCCTTAC
>NZ_JBFULH010001057.1:0-1063 GCF_056400445.1 Pseudomonas sp. P5_B2
ACCGTGCACCGACCCTTCACCGTCTGGGTATCCAGGCGTTCGAACCGGTACTGATCGAAGGTAAGGCTATCCAGCTGCACCCTCTGGTCTGTGCTGCGTACAACGCCGACTTCGACGGCGACCAAATGGCCGTGCACGTACCGCTGACACTGGAAGCCCAGTTGGAAGCGCGTGCGTTGATGATGTCGACCAACAACATTCTGTCGCCAGCCAACGGTGAGCCAATCATCGTTCCGTCGCAGGACGTTGTATTGGGTCTGTACTACATGACTCGTGAAGCGATCAACGCCAAGGGCGAAGGTCGTGTGTTCGCGGATCTGCAAGAAGTTGACCGTGTGTTCCGTGCTGGCGAAGCCGCACTGCACGCAAAAGTCAAAGTGCGGATCAACGAAACCGTTAACGATCGTGACGGTGGCAGCGTCAAGAACACCCGTATTGTCGACACCACTGTCGGCCGTGCGCTGTTGTTCCAGGTTGTTCCACCTGGCCTGTCGTACGACGTCGTTAACCAGCCGATGAAGAAAAAGGCGATCTCCAAGCTGATCAACCAGTGCTACCGCGTGGTTGGTTTGAAAGAGACCGTTATCTTCGCTGACCAGTTGATGTACACCGGTTTTGCTTATTCGACCATCTCCGGCGTTTCCATCGGTGTTAACGACTTCGTTATCCCGGATGAAAAAGCCCGCATCATCAATGCTGCTACTGATGAAGTGAAAGAGATCGAAAGTCAGTACGCCTCCGGCCTGGTAACCCAGGGCGAGAAGTACAACAAAGTGATCGACCTTTGGTCCAAGGCGAACGACGAAGTTTCCAAGGCAATGATGGCCAACCTCTCGAAAGAGAAAGTCATCGACCGCCATGGCGTCGAAGTCGACCAAGAGTCTTTCAACTCGATGTACATGATGGCCGACTCGGGCGCACGGGGTTCTGCTGCGCAGATCCGTCAGCTCGCCGGTATGCGTGGCCTGATGGCCAAGCCGGACGGTTCCATCATCGAAACGCCGATTACTGCGAACTTCCGTGAAGGTTTGAGCGTACTTCAGTACTTCATCTCGACTCACGG
>NZ_JBFULH010001058.1:0-1062 GCF_056400445.1 Pseudomonas sp. P5_B2
AGCTTGAGCTGGCTGGCCAGGGAAGACGGGGCGTTTTCAGGCAAGTTCATGGGCAAAACCTCGCAGGGCAATAAGCGGCATAGAGATCAAAAGCGTTCTTGCAGCTAAATTGCCACGGGGATAAAGTCGGTGAAATCCAACTTTTCTAACGTTCAGTCAGGCTGCTACTAAACTATGAGCACGCGTCGTCCCGATCCACTCGCGCAAGTCAGTGACTTTGATATCCGCTTGCTGCGGATCTTTCGCAGTGTGGTCGAGTGCGGCGGCTTCTCTGCGGCTGAAAGTGTGCTGGGGATCGGCCGCTCGGCCATCAGCCAGCAAATGAGCGATCTGGAACAGCGCCTCGGCTTACGTTTGTGCCAACGCGGTCGCGCCGGGTTTTCCCTGACCGAAGAAGGTCGCGAGGTGTACCAATCGGCCTTGCAGCTATTAAGTGCGCTGGAAAGTTTTCGCACCGAGGTCAATGGCCTGCATCAACACTTGCGTGGCGAATTGACCATCGGCCTGACCGACAACCTGGTCACTCTCCCCCACATGCGCATCACCCACGCCCTGGCACAACTGAAGGAACGCGGCCCGGATGTGCAGATTCAGATTCGCATGATCGCGCCGAATGAAGTGGAACAAGGTGTGCTGGATGGCCGCTTGCATGTCGGCGTAGTACCGCAGGCCAGCGCGTTGTCAGGGCTGGAGTATCAGCCGCTCTACAGCGAACGCTCGCTGCTGTACTGCGCGGTTGGCCATCCGCTGTTTTACGTTGATGACAAACAACTCGACGACGCACGGCTCAACAGCCAGGACGCCATTGCCCCAACCTTCCGCTTGCCGGCAGACATTCAGGCCCATTACCAGGCGCTCAATTGCACCGCCAGCGCTTCGGACCGTGAAGGCATGGCGTTCCTGATCCTGACCGGGCGATACATCGGTTACCTGCCGGATCATTACGCCAGCCTCTGGGTGCAACAAGGTCGATTGCGAGCGCTGAAACCCACCGCGCGTTTCTACGACCTGAGCCTCGCATCGGTCACCCGCAAGGGCCGTCGCCCCCATTTGGTGCTGGAA
>NZ_JBFULH010001059.1:0-1062 GCF_056400445.1 Pseudomonas sp. P5_B2
CACTTACTCATGCAAGAGCCCGGTGATTTTTTGACCGGCACCTGAATTCATTCTTTGAGAGCTCCCACTATGTCCGCCGACGCTTCCATCATATTAGTAGTCGAAGACGATGCGATTGTGCGCATGCTGATCGTTGACGTGCTGGAGGAGCTGGAGTTCAAAGTACTTGAGGCGGATGGCAGCGAAAAGGCGCTGGAATTTCTCAACGACGAAGACCAGTACATCGATTTGATGATGACCGATGTCGGCTTGCCCGTGATGGACGGACGAGAACTGGCCGTTCAGGCACGGATGCTGCGTCCTGAACTGCCGATCCTGTTCGCCAGCGGTTATGCCGAAAGCATTGATGTGCCTGAAGGCATGCACGTCATCGGCAAGCCGTTCTCGATTGATCAGCTGCGCGACAAGGTCAAGTCCATGCTTATCGATCAGGCCTGAGTGACACGTATCACCCCTCCTCTACCCGCACCAAGGAATACCCGTTAATGAGTCAGCCCCGCGCAACCAAAGTCCTGGTCATTGGTTACGTCTGGCCCGAGCCGCGATCCTCAGCGGCCAGCGGGCATGTGATGCAGATCCTCGATACGTTCTTGCAGCAAGGCTGGGACATTACTTTCAGCAGTCCGGCCGGCACCGGTGAACACCGTGCGGACCTGACCGCGCTGGGTATTCGTGAAGTGGCCATCGAGTTGAACAACAGCAGCTTCGACGCGTTCATCAGTGAGCTGGCGCCGGATATCGTGCTGTTCGATCAGTTCATGATGGAGGAGCAATTCGGCTGGCGCGTTGAAAAACACTGTCCCGATGCGTTGCGTGTGCTTGAGACGTCGGATTTGCAAAGCCTGCGCCACGCGCGGCATCAACGCCTTAAAGAGCGTTTGAAAGACCGCGATGACGCTAATGACTTCAGCGAGTTGTTTGCCCCGGCATTGCGTGAAGAGTTCGAATTGATGGCGGGTACAGACCTGGCCAAACGTGAGATCGCCGCGCTGTATCGTTGCGATTTGACGTTGATGATCTCCGAAGTGGAAATCGAGTTGCTGGCCGAACAGTTCAAACTGC
>NZ_JBFULH010001060.1:0-1062 GCF_056400445.1 Pseudomonas sp. P5_B2
ACCTGCGACCTCCGGAAGTGAGGAGCTGTTTGAACAAACGACGGGGACGCCCGAACTCATCGCTTCCAGAACCGGCAATCCAAAACCTTCATACAGCGAAGGGAAGGTAAAAAGACGAGCCCCGGCAAACAGCAGGGGTAGGTCCTCACTGGGTACAAAGCCTAGATAAAAGGCCCATCCCTCGCGCCGGGCACTTTCGAGCCGTTGGTGAATGCTTTCGTTGCGCCAGCCGTGATAGCCAGTCAACACCAAAGGCCAGCGCTTTCGTACCTCGATAGGCAGTCGGGAATAGGCGTCAAGCAACGTATCGATATTCTTGCGAGGCTCGATCGTCCCGACAAAAAGGCTGTATCTATCTACCGTAAGACCGTGGCGTGAAAGCGCGCTTCTGAGTTCATCCGCGCTACGAGGATAAAACTCGGCAGAACTGGCCAGCGGAACCGTATAGATGCGCTCAATAGGCCAAGAAAAGTACTCCGCCAACTCTTTTCGTGTGTACTCAGAGTCCGTAATCAGCGCGTCTGCTCTTACCAGTGTGGTTTTAAGCTCTTTCTGCAAGTAACGCACAAGTTGCGGCGCATGGCAGCGAGACCAGGTGAACGGTGACAGATCGTGGAAGGTAGCAACACTGCGACCAGCAAAAGGAGGCAAAAAATAATTCGGGCTATGGTAAAGAAAATCACCATGGCCTTTTAATGCGCGCTTCCTGAGCAGCGGCATAAGAAGTCGGTACGCTTCAACCGCCAGGAAATTTTTCTGGACTGCTCGTTTCAAGCCATAGCCGCTACCCGACTTATCGGCAGCCGTAGGCAGCGTTGATAGGAACCGCCGACCGGCAAAAAATCGCAGGTCGGTGATTTCTGGGCTCTGCTGCAGCCGCAGCGCCAATTCGTAGGCGTAGCGACCAATTCCGGTCAGCGGAAAGCGGATCGGCTCAACTGAAAGAATTAACTTCATTTATTCAGCAGTCAACATCCAGCTAAGGGTTTCGCCCAAGGACGGTGTTGTCCAGCCGGGGACTAGCGTCCGCAACCTTGAGTTGTCCCCGCAAAGAGTTTTCAC
>NZ_JBFULH010001061.1:0-1059 GCF_056400445.1 Pseudomonas sp. P5_B2
TTCAACAACTTCGGAATCAACTCCGTGAAAAATTACTTTTCCTGGGTCTTTTCCCACGTCGTTTTGTGAGTGAGCATACCAAAAACTCACTTCAGACCAGACCCCATCGAGGTCAAACTCAAAATGAATATTTTCCCCCTCGGATTGACCGGCGAATGCTAATAGAACTATTCCGTCCAACTCCGAGAAATTGAAATTTTGTTTATTGAAAGTTAGATATGCATTACTGTCTTTAAAGTTAGTGACACCTATTTTACACGGGCCATGCGTAATGTCCGGGTGAATGGTCACTGGTGGATAATTATTAAAATCTACATGGACAGTACTTGTAACGGTCATAGCGGCACTCCTGCCTGTTATAGGATGAGGGTATGATTTGGCACTGGATCACGCACGCCGGCTACTGTCAGAAATAACAGGTAAGAGCAAGTATCGGACGAACGGTGATACGTATATACCCTCGCAGGAAGGGCGGAATGGACATACGTCGGCAGGCATTGAACCGCGCATCCCCAATAGAAAACGGCCCTTGAGGGGCCGTTGCTTAGTTCTCTCGCCGGCCCATTCTGTTGTTGCGACGAGGCTGCGCCTTAAACAAATACGCGTTAACCCAAACGGGTTAACGCTATCCAGCGTCCGGTTTACCCCCCGTTCATCCAAGGGCATCAAACGTCAAATTCTCGGATTTGTTTTTTGAATAGGTCTGTCATCCTTTTCGGCCTCGAACTATTCACCGCGGTCATTTTTTTAAACCGCATTCCCATGAATGACGACTGCTGCGCAGCCGAACGGGAGCAAGCTCCCTCGCCACAGGTCGGCTTTAGCTTTGCGGATCGACGTTATCCAGCATCCGGTTCACCGCCAGTTCACCCAGCATGACGGAGTTTTGAATACCCAGCAGGGTGTGGCGCTGTGTACCGCTCAACTGCCCAGCGAAATCACTCAACATGGCACTCGCTGACGCCAACGTCTCACAGGCGTTGACCAGCAGGGTTTCGTTGTCAGTGTCGGAGCCGACGGAATAGATGGTGCTGGGTTTGCGCGGCGTGTCTTTGGGAA
>NZ_JBFULH010001062.1:0-1058 GCF_056400445.1 Pseudomonas sp. P5_B2
GGTAGGTGATGTCGATTACGCCAGTGCGCGCACCGTCGCCCGTGCGATCACACCGGTTCCGGGAGGCGTGGGGCCGATGACCATTGCGTATCTGCTGAAGAACACCCTGATCGCCAGTCAATTGCAGCGTGCCGCCGCAGCGCACAAGCGAAAGTCGGTCAGTGATGCAGTATTGAGCTGAGCACAACGTTTTTTGCCTGTCGCGACTGGCTGAAGTCGAACCAGAGTGTGTAAAAACACCTTCGCGAACCCTTGCTATGATTTCTGAGGACTTCATCGCAGGGATCGCCCATGAAGCGCTTTATTCAAAGTGAACATCGAGGCTAAGGCACCTTTCTTCCCGAAAGCCTCGACGACTACGTCAGCGATACCAATCCGGTGCGCGTAGTCGACGTTTTTGTCGACGAACTCAATCTGGTTTCCTTGAGTTTTGACGGTGCTATTCCGGCTGACACAGGCCGTCCCGCTTACCGCCCCGCAGTCCTGTTGAAGATCTACATCGACGGCTATCTCAATCGCATTCAGTCGAGCCGACGCTTGGAGCGAGAAGCCCAACGCAATGTCGAGTTGATGTGGCTGACCGGGCGTTTGACACCCCGATTTAAAGACTATCCCCAACTTCCGGAAAGACAATAACAAGGCGATCCGAGGCGCCTGTCGCCAGTTCGTTGTGCTGTGTCAGCAGTTGGGACTGTTCGGAGAAAATCTGGTCGCCATCGTCGGCAGCAAGTTCAAGGCGGTCAACAACCGCGACCGCAATTTCACCAGTGCCAAACTGAAGCGGCGAATGGGAGACATTGAGTCGAGCATCAGCCGTTACCTGGCTGCGCTCGACGCTGCCTATAGGCAAGAACCAAATGTCTCTGAGGCCAACGCGTGCGGCTGGAAGAGAAAATCGCCAAACTGAAGACGCAAATGAAGGAGCTTCAAGCGATTGAAATCCAACTCAACGAATCGCCTGATAAACAGGTCTCACTCACCGATCCAGACGCCCGTTCCCTGATGACGCGCGGCACCGGAATCGTCGGTTAAAACGTGCAGTCGGCAGTCGATACTCA
>NZ_JBFULH010001063.1:0-1057 GCF_056400445.1 Pseudomonas sp. P5_B2
GTATGCACGTGACCACCGTTTTCTCGCCCAAGTATGAGGCCATGCTGGGTGAAACAGGGGGTAACGACTGGGGCATCCAGGAAGTCGGCATGAAGCAAATGGACGACAATATCGGCGTGGTGCTGAAAAAGCTCGAAAGCATGGGGCAACTGGACAGCACCATCGTGGTGTTCACCACGGACAACGGCACGCAAAGCCAGACATTCCCCGATGGTGGCATGACGCCTTTCAAGGCCAACAAGCTGACAACCTGGGAAGGCGGGATGCGGGTTCCGGCGCTGATCCGTTGGCCAGGTCAAATCAAGCCAGGCACCGTCTATGACGACATCGTTGCCTCCTACGACTGGTTGCCGACACTGGTTGAAATTGCGGGTGGGCCGAAAGGCAATGCACTCAACGAGCAGATCATGGCTGGCAAGTACCCGGGCATTGTCAAAACCAAGCTGCAGGGCGTCAATCAACTGGACTATCTGACGGGCAAGACGACCAAGTCCGCGCGCGATACCTTCTTGTACTACACCGGGGCTACACCCTCGGCCGTACGCTACAAGAACTGGAAGATTTACTTCACCATGGAAGGGTCGTCCGGCGCTTCAGCCCTGGCAGGCCCACAGACGTATGGTTGGGCGCAGGTGCAAAATATCCGAAGAGATCCGTTTGAACAGGCCGTAGGCGAGGAGCAGAAGTCGGTGCTGTCTATGGGAGGTGCATTGGCCTCGCCAAGTACGGCCTATCTCTATAACTGGAACATGTTGCCAGTGGGTCAGCAATTGTGGCTGCAGGAGCTTGAGTCCTTTGCAGAATTCCCGCCACTGCAGGCGCCGGAATCCTACAACCTTGTGCAGGTTCTGGAACAAGTCAGGGCAATGAACAAGAAGCATCCAGGTCAGTAGCAATGTGAAGTGAGGAAGCCAGGGCGTTCTTGCCCTGGCTTTTTACGCTGTCCTTGTCCGAACCATCCCGATTGCGTTGGGAAGGTGATGACAATAAGCAGGATCGTTTCTGGGGGGCGGAATCAGCACAATTTTCAGACGCATTACAAATATCGCTCCACTTG
>NZ_JBFULH010001064.1:0-1055 GCF_056400445.1 Pseudomonas sp. P5_B2
CCGCTGTTCAAGGGCAAGCGTGTGGCGGTGATCGGCGGCGGGAACTCCGGTGTTGAAGCGGCGATCGATCTGGCCGGCATTGTGTCTCACGTGACCCTGCTGGAGTTCGACGTGCAGTTGCGCGCCGATGCGGTCTTGCAGCGCAAGTTGCACAGTCTGCCCAACGTCACCGTGATCACCAGTGCGCAAACCACTGAAGTGATGGGCGACGGTCAGAAGGTCAATGGATTGCGTTACAAGGATCGTCAGTCAGACGAGTTGCGTACAGTCGAACTGGAAGGCATCTTCGTGCAGATCGGTTTGCTGCCCAACACCGACTGGCTCAAGGGCACGATCGAGTTGTCGCCCCGTGGCGAGATCATCGTCGATGCTCGCGGTGAAACCTCGATGCCGGGCGTGTTCGCCGCTGGCGACGTGACCACCGTGCCGTACAAGCAGATTGTGATTGCGGTCGGCGAGGGCGCAAAGGCTTCCCTGAGCGCGTTCGATCACCTGATCCGGACCTCGGCCCCAGCGTAAACGCCAACGCTGAAAACACAAAACCCCATGAGTGATCATGGGGTTTTTTTGTGCCTTGCGCAGATAAAATGTGTGGGCTTGCTCGCAAAAACGGTGTGTCATTCAGCAGTTATGTTGCCTGACACACCGCTTTCGCGAGCAAGCCCGCTCCCACACTTGATGTGTGGTGGGGGTTACAACGGCGCAGGCTGGATGATCTCAACCCAGTACGCATCCGGGTCCTTGATGAAGGCCAGGCTCTTCATGCGCCCGTCATTCAAGCGCTTCTGGAAATCACAGCCCAGTGCTTCAAAACGCTCGCATGCCGCGCGGATGTCCGGCACGGAAATGCAAATATGACCGAAACCACGCGGGTCGGTGTTGCCGTTGTGGTAGGCGAGGTCAGGGTCGTTCTCGGTCCCGTGGTTGTGGGTCAGTTCGAGAATGCCGGGGATCGACTTCATCCATTCGGTGCGCGCAGCAGCGTCAGCCGGGATCTGGTTTTTGTCGACCAGGGCCAGGAAATACAGGCTGAATTCCGCTTCCGGGAAGTCGCG
>NZ_JBFULH010001065.1:0-1052 GCF_056400445.1 Pseudomonas sp. P5_B2
TTCTGGTGCTGGGTGCGGTGGGCGTCATGCTGTGGGTCGGTGGCATGGATGTGATTGCCGGGCGGATCTCGGAGGGTGAACTGGCGGCGTTTGTTTTCTACAGCCTGATCGTTGGCAGCGCCTTCGGTACCTTGAGCGAAGTGATTGGTGAGTTGCAGCGAGCAGCGGGTGCGGCCGAGCGGATTGCCGAATTGCTGCGCTCGGAAAACATCATCCAGGCGCCGATCACCGGTCTGGTGACCATGCCGGAGCGGGTGAAGGGTGATCTGGTGCTGCAAGACGTGCGTTTTTCCTACACCTCACGGCCGGAAAGCTACGCCGTCGATGGCTTGAGTCTGGCCATTCATGCCGGCGAAACCCTCGCTCTGGTCGGCCCGTCCGGTGCCGGAAAATCCACCGTGTATGACTTGCTGCTGCGCTTTTACGACCCTGCCGCTGGACAGATCCTGCTCGATGGTGTGCCGCTGACTCAGCTTGATCCGCTCGATCTGCGCCGCTGCTTCGCATTGGTCTCGCAGAATCCTGCGCTGTTTTTCGGCAGCATCGAAGAGAACATCCGCTACGGCAACCCGAGCGCCACCTTGGCCCAAGTCCAAGAAGCCGCAAAAATCGCCTACGCCCACGACTTCATCGAGCAAATGCCTGATGGTTACCAAACGCATCTGGGCGACGGCGGCCTCGGTCTATCCGGTGGTCAGCGCCAACGCCTGGCCATCGCTCGGGCGTTGTTGGTGGACGCGCCGATCCTTTTGCTCGACGAAGCTACCAGCGCCCTCGACGCCCAGAGCGAACACCTGATCCAGCAAGCCCTGCCAAGCCTCATGAAAAACCGTACCACCCTGGTCATCGCCCACCGTTTGGCCACGGTGAAAAACGCCGACCGGATTGCGGTGATGGATCAGGGGAAATTGGTGGCAGTGGGGACGCATCAGGCGTTGATTGCGAGCAACGCATTGTATGCAAGGTTAGCGGCATTGCAGTTTAGTGATGGCAAGGCCGAGCTAGGTCTCCATATGTAAACGCTATGTAGGAGCTGTCGAGTGAAACGAGGC
>NZ_JBFULH010001066.1:0-1052 GCF_056400445.1 Pseudomonas sp. P5_B2
GGCGAACTCCTTGAGTTTCATCACATCAGTATTGAACTCTTTGCCTTTGCGCTGAGCGTAGAAGTCGTCAAGAATCGTCTCGTGACCAAGGGCGAACCCTAGGATCTCGGAAGTAAGTAGGGGCTTCTGGACGGAGAGTAGGAACTCGTTTTCTTCGGCGGATAGGTTGGAGCCATCGACTTGTAACTTTTCACAGTCTGGTAGCCCCTGCTTTTTGGTGTCCTTCTTCGCGGCTGCAAATCCGAAAGAGGGTATTGCGAGATGACATATCATCAGAGCCAAGGCAAAGCGGCTGGTACGCATCTCAAAGTCTCTTTGTATTTGATCGTGTGATGGAGCGAAGCCTAGCGGGTGAAGCATAGTAGGAAGTCATGAAGGTGACACTCCGGACTCTTGCCCTTCATGGATAAAGACTCTGAGGCCTCCGAGGTCACAAGCCCCTCGGCCGGATCGAAGCACCGAATCAACCTCACGACCGGATCGCCGCCACCAACGAGGAAAACAGCATGACCGACGACAACAACAGAGACGGCAACATCGAATGCGTTGAGAAAGGAACCATGGGCGCGCGCTGCAAGATGCTCACTTTTGTAATGATCCACCCTTTGCTTGCGACTACGACGCATGGCTTAAGGCGTTGAAACAGGCCGTGGCTGATAGCAAGCCACTCGACGATTCGCAGTTCGAACCGAGCGACCCCAACGCGGATTCATAGGAAGCGACACCACAACGAGGAAAGGTGCCTGAAAATTTCCGGAGCATCGACGTGGCAAGGCACCTTCGACCTGGTGCTGATGGTCATTGGTCGGAGCGACAAGCGCGGTAACTTGGATGGTGATCCAGATCAATCAGGTCGTCGTGGAAGTCCTCAAAATGTAGAGGCTGGGTCCGCCTTTATCGATGTGGAGCCGATTGGACGGTGTTTTTCGACTGATCACGGCTTTCGCGACAACGGGACATAATTCCTTGGATGCCCGCTGGATAGTATCTGTCGGTTATGGGGAGTTTTTGTTCCTCGCCTTTTGTCGTGTTTGTGGCACGACGTCCATTTG
>NZ_JBFULH010001067.1:0-1049 GCF_056400445.1 Pseudomonas sp. P5_B2
CGTTCAGGTGACGCCACTTCGGAATCAGCTCTTCGTACGGATCGCTACCGTCGTTCGGTGTGATAACCAGACGGCGCTTGCCTTTGGTTTCTTTACCGAACGCGATGGTGCCGCTGACTTCTGCCAGAATCGAGGCTTCTTTCGGACGACGGGCTTCGAACAAGTCGGCAACACGCGGCAGACCACCGGTGATGTCACGGGTCTTCGAAGTCTCTTGCGGGATACGAGCGATAACATCACCGATCGCAATCTTCGCGCCATCCGCTACACCAACCAAGGCGTTAGCAGGCAGGAAGTACTGAGCAATTACGTCAGTACCCGGCAGCAAGAGATCCTTGCCGTTGTCATCAACCATCTTCACAGCAGGACGGATATCTTTACCGGCAGCTGGACGGTCTTTGGCGTCGAGTACTTCAATGTTGGTCATACCGGTCAATTCGTCAGTCTGACGCTTGATCGTGATGCCTTCTTCCATGCCCACGTAGGTCACGGTACCTTTCATTTCGGTAACGATTGGGTGAGTGTGCGGATCCCACTTGGCCACGATTGCGCCAGCGTCGACCTTGTCACCTTCTTTAACCGAAATCACAGCACCGTACGGCAGCTTGTAACGCTCGCGCTCACGACCGAAGTCATCAGCGATTGCCAGCTCACCGGAACGGGACACAGCAACCAGGCAACCATCCACTCGCTCAACGTGCTTCAGGTTATGCAGACGGACGGTACCGCCATTCTTCACCTGAACGCTGTCAGCTGCGGAGGTCCGGCTTGCCGCACCACCGATGTGGAACGTACGCATCGTCAGCTGGGTACCCGGCTCACCGATGGACTGGGCAGCGATAACGCCGACCGCTTCACCGATGTTCACCTGGTGACCACGAGCCAGGTCACGGCCGTAGCACTTGGCGCAAATGCCGTAGCGGGTTTCGCAGCTGATCGGCGAACGCACGATCACTTCATCGATGCTGTTCAGCTCGATGAACTCAACCCACTTCTCGTCTACCAGTGTGCCGGCAGGAACGATGATTTCTTCGGAACCTGGCTTGAAC
>NZ_JBFULH010001068.1:0-1049 GCF_056400445.1 Pseudomonas sp. P5_B2
AAGCGGTACTCAGCGCGAATCTGGCTGTGGATAAAATCATCTGGCTGCCGGATGGTCTGTTCAACGACGAAACCGACGGCCATGTGGATAACTTCTGCTGTTACGTGCGCCCAGGTGAAGTATTGCTGGCCTGGACCGATGACCCGCAAGACCCGAACTACCCACGCTGTCAGGCGGCAATGAACGTGCTGCAAAACAGCACCGACGCCAAGGGTCGCCCGTTCATGGTGCACAAGATGCCAATTCCCGGGCCGCTGTATGCGACCGAAGAAGAGTGCGCCGGTGTCGATCCGGTGGACGGTACTCAGGAGCGCAACCCGACCGTTCGTCTTGCCGGTTCCTACGTGAACTTCCTGATCGTCAACGGCGGGATTATCGCGCCGAGTTTCGACGACCCACTGGACGGCCCGGCAAAAGAAATTTTGCAGACGCTGTTCCCGCAACATGAAGTGGTGATGGTGCCAGGCCGAGAACTGTTGCTGGGAGGCGGTAACATCCACTGCCTTACCCAACAACAACCGGCGCCCCACAAGTGAGTGCAGTTGTAACAGCTTGAGGCGATTGCAAAAATTGCTGAGCAGCGGTTAACCCTCCCTCGCTACATGAAAAGCCCGCGGCCCTAATGGACTGCGGGCTTTTTTTGTATCCGCTTATCGACAGCACAGAAACATTGGCACAGCTCTTGTATCTGCAAGCGCGTGAAACAGGGAGGGGAGAGCTGCGATGTTCTGTCATAAACCTTGGATAAGTTAGCCGCTCACAAACCAGGAGAGAGCGCTGAAATGAACGCCGAAGTAAACATAGTGAGCGAGCGGGCGTTGCATCCCCTGGCAATTAATGTCGAATCGCTCCAGGACCTTGCGCACTGGTTGAAGTCCAATGGAACGCGTCAGATCAGTGAACCTGATCCGCGCCGGACTATGATCGAGCGCTACCCCGCTAGTTTATTCAGCGAAGCGGAACTGGATGCGTTGTGGGATGTAATGGAAGGATAAGAAGAAAAAACAAAGGATTGATAAAGCGCTGCCGGGATGGCGGCGCTTTTTTAT
>NZ_JBFULH010001069.1:0-1048 GCF_056400445.1 Pseudomonas sp. P5_B2
GGCCAACGGCTTGAGCAGGACGCCTGACCACGCACTACCTAAAGTCGAGTCGTTCAAGGACGACCACCCAGAGCCAACGGGCTTTGACCCGTTCCTCGACTACATTGAGGGCAAAGGCTGGCTTCATCCAAGCTACTACGCAGAGGTTGAGGGCGACATTGCTCGCCTCGGCTACTGACCATCCAGCCAATCACCCCACCTGCGCGAACAATACTAATGTGGTGGGGCGGTGGGGGGTGAAGCACTCGCACCAACAGGCGGAATCAACCTTGAAGCGGATCAACATTTTCAGGAATCACCCCAGTGGCGCGGACAATATATAGAGGGGTGGTGACGTGGGTGATTCTCGCACTGAAAAGGGAAACACCCAGTCGTGAGACTGAGCATGATTGCACCTGAAATGGGAGTCACCTGAAAGCTGACCCAGTATATTTAGATAGCGTGCTAACAAAAAAAGATGGTAACACCCAGTCGGAACGACTGAGCCTGACTCAACTGGAAATATTCCTACTGGAAGTGTTCTCGACTGAAAGTTTAACAATAATTAATTAAATATAGTGTCCAACAAAATAAAAGTTGATCTACCATCAGTCGTACCGACTCAGAAGGTAAACCTCCCAACTACGTTGTCTTTTTCTGCACTGGAAAAACAGATCAAGATCAAAGGCTTTTTAGAAGCTATTTAAAAACATATTTAAAAAACCTTTATGTAACCTTTGAAGTTGTTCGCATTTGAAGTGCGAACTACTGAGCGTTAGTTCAACTGTTAATGCCTTGGAAGGTAATTAAATAAATTAATTAAATAAGTAATTGCTCTTTAAAGACCTGTGCTCAAGCTTCGGCTGGACAGCCGGATGGTAGTGCCACTGTAAATATTAAATAAATATATATTGCTAGAGTAATTGATCTTAAAAGATTTGGTGCAAACATTTGGGCGAAGCCCAGTGGTATTACAACTGTGACGGTACGTCACGGAGTAACCCTTACAAGTATTTCCTTTTGTCCGTGTGTGCCGCTTGGAAGGTATCGCTACGCTCAGTGTGTTGAT
>NZ_JBFULH010001070.1:0-1048 GCF_056400445.1 Pseudomonas sp. P5_B2
GTTCATCACCCACCGTGAGAACCAATTTTTTTCTTGTGAGTACAGTCGAGATACCGAGCAGTAAGCCGCCTGTGCAGTGACAGCACAGAACAAGGCAATTACAATTTGATTAACATCCTGCGAATTGAGCGATTGAATACCTTATGGAAAGCAAGACTGCCCGCCTCACTGTGCTCATTGACCCCGTTAAGAAAAAAGCTTTCGAGGAACTCTGTGCAGCACAAGACCTGACGTCTTCGCAGGTAGTCCGCCAATTGATTCGTGACTATCTCGACACTCACGGCGCCAGCTATTCGACCAAGAGCAAGCATGCCGCCAGTACCAAGTCATAACCCAACACTGGCAGCTGTTCTCTAGAGGGTCGACGTACCCTCAACGTGACTGACAGCTTTAGCCAGCGCGGTATTGAAGTCGGCGTGATAATGCTCCGGGCTGATTTCTTGCAGGATACCCACCCTATCGAGCTTGTTGAGCACCTTCGTGTTCGCTTCGCAGAGTTTCACCACGATATTGCGCTGGTGTAGCTGCTGAATGACCTCCTCCAACACTTGCAAGCCCGTGATATCCATAAACGGTACGCGCTTCAGACGGATAATCAGCAGACGTGGGTCAGTGTGGGTCTGTGCTAACACACGCTCGAAGGTCTCAGCTGCACCAAAGAACAGTGGCCCTTCTATCGTATAAATCAGTATCCCTGGCGGCAAGCGAACATGGCCGTTGGCTCTTAACTCTTCTTCAAGTTCGTGCTCGACTATCTGCTGCACCTCAACAGATGAGGCCATGCGGCGCATGAACTGCAGCATCGCCAGAATGACGCCGATATTCACGGCGATCACCAAGTCACTGAACACGGTGAGGCTGAAGGTGATGAGCAGGATTGACACGTCTGCGCGTGGGGCTCGCTGGAGCATGCGCTTGAAGTGTTTTAACTCGCTCATGTTGTAGGCGACCACGAAAAGAATGGCGGCCAGGGCACACAGTGGGATGTTTGAGGCTAGAGGTGCCAGAAACAGAATAATCAGCAACAAGGTGACCGCATGCGTAATGC
>NZ_JBFULH010001071.1:0-1045 GCF_056400445.1 Pseudomonas sp. P5_B2
CCTTTGAGTTCGACCTGATTGCCATCCGGGTCGAAGCAATAAAGTGACAAGCCATAACCTTCGGCGCCGAAGCGCCTGGCCGCTTTCTCGGGCGTCAGGCCGAACAACTGCAAGTGACTGATGAGCGCCGCTTCGTCGAAGGGCTYGATGCGCAGGCAGACATGGTCGAGGTTACGCCCCTCTTGGCCGGCGGCAGCGCCGCCCTTGTGCCCGAGCTCACCGTCCAGGCTGACCAGATCGATCATGGAAGTCCCGGCGCGCAGATGCACCAGCCCCAGATTGTCTTGGCGCTTGACCAGTTCAGCGCCGAACACCTGCGCGTAAAACATGATGCTTCGCTCCAGGTCCTTGACGCGCAGCACGATGTGATCGATGTGTTGAATCGTGAACGGTTGCATGAAAAATTCATCCTGAATGGTTGCCTGATCAGTAGCCCGACCACTGTAGTCCAGAGCCACAAAAATTCATTGTCGATTTTCCGGTGGAGACACCGCCCGCAGGGTTTTATGCTCAGCCCATGAACATACAGACCGCTTTACTRCCGCCCCACGCCGAAATGGTTCGCGCCATGCTCGAACGAGACACTGCCTATGAGGGAGTGTTCTTCACGGCCGTGAAAACCACCGGGATTTTCTGCCGCCCCGGCTGTACGGCGCGTTCGCCGAAACCAGAGAACGTCGAGTTCTTTGCGCACGCGGATGAATGCCTGGCGGCGGGTTATCGCGCGTGTCTGCGCTGCAAGCCGCTGGACGCTGCGGCCATCGCACCCGACTGGGTACAGACGCTGTTGAAGTCGGTGAACGGCGATCCCGAGCAGCGCTGGACCGACGCACAATTATTGGCCAAAGGCATCGAGCCGTTGAAACTGCGGCGCTGGTTCAAGCAGCATTTGGGCATGACCTTTCACGCCTGGCTGCGCACCCGGCGCCTCGGCATGGCACTGGGCGGGATCAAACAGGGCGACTCCATCGACAGCGCGGCGTTCGACTCGGGTTATGAATCCCTCAGCGGTTTCCGTGATGCGTTTCAAAAATCGTTCCACATC
>NZ_JBFULH010001072.1:0-1044 GCF_056400445.1 Pseudomonas sp. P5_B2
CTGCTGTGCGTGATGCTCGCGCCGGTGATCGTGCTCGGTTCGTTCCTCACATCGCGACCGCAATACGCCGGTGTCGGCCTCGGCTTGCTGATCTTTTTCAGTACCGGTTCGGTGCCGGACAACCTCACGGTCTACAACCCTTACGCCTTCATCAACGACTACATCGCCATGGTGCTCGGCATGCTGGTGTGCGCGGCGGCCGGGGCGATCATCCTGCCGCCGAACAGTCGCTGGTTGTGGCGCCGGCTCGAGCAGGATCTGCGCGGGCAAGTGGTGTATGCGATCAGCGGCAAGCTCAAGGGATTGGCCTCGAGTTTTGAAAGCCGCACGCGGGACTTGTTGCATCAAGCTTATGGCTTGGCGGCGGGGCAACCGCAAGTACAGCGAGACTTGCTGCGCTGGATGTTTGTGGTGCTGGAAGTCGGCCACGCGATCATCGAGTTGCGCAAGGAACAGGCGATTCTGCCAGTGCATCCGGCCTATGCCGAATCGCGACCGTGGCGCCAGGCCATCCGCGTCATGGGCCGTTCGCTGGTGCGGCTGTTTCTGCAACCGAGCCAGAGCAATCTGGAGCGCAGCCTGATCGCGGTCGACCATGCAATCAGCCGCGTGCAAGCCACCGACGAACCTTTTGCGCCGCACTTCGACACCTCGGCCTTGCGCCGGGTGAAGAGCTACCTGCACTTCATTCGTACCTCATTGCTGGACCCGCAATCGCCGCTCGCCGCCTATACCCCAACCGAACCTCAAGGAATTGAACATGCCTCGTGAAATCGCCTTCCACGGCGTTTACATGCCGACCATGACCCTGATGTTTTTTATCGCGGCGGCGCTGGCCTGGGCGCTGGACCGGTTTCTGTCCGGGTTCGATCTGTACCGCTTCTTCTGGCACCCGGCGCTGCTGCGCCTGAGCCTTTTTACCTGCCTGTTCGGCGCCCTGGCGCTGACCGTTTACCGTTGACTCTCTATCTCTGAAGAAGGCCCTGATGAAAAAGCTTTTCAGCCTGCTGGCCACCCTGTTGGTGCTGGCCCTTGCCATATGGA
>NZ_JBFULH010001073.1:0-1044 GCF_056400445.1 Pseudomonas sp. P5_B2
GACCAAAGGAAATACCTATGAAAAAGCCGATGAAGAACTGGAATGAAACCCCGCTGTTGCGTGCAGGTACCAACGTGATCAACACACCGGTCAAGACTACCCAAGTGGACGCGTGCCTGAACTTCCTGCCTCGTTACAACGTGGGCAATATCCACGAAATCAAGCAATTCTGGAGCGTGGAGGTCCAAAACTGAAACACGTTCGCTAAACCCATCAACAAGGCTGCAGACTGACAAAGTCTGCAGCTTTTTTGGATTCATTGGCGTTACTGATCTAAAAAGACCCGTGCCGCTGCAAATTCGTCATCATTCTTCCCCCGCCCGCGTGATAGCCTTTTGTTCCTTCGGCGTTGACACTTTTGCTCAAGCCCTTCCATTCCCCTTGCAGTGGTGGAACTCGTATGTCCAGGCTTTCCCATCAAGATTTGCGCCGTAACTTTCGCGAACTGTTCGCTTCCAACACCTGCTACCACACGGCCTCGGTCTTCGACCCGATGTCGGCCCGCATTGCGGCTGACCTGGGTTTTGAAGTGGGGATCCTGGGCGGCTCCGTCGCATCGTTGCAGGTGCTGGGCGCCCCCGACTTTGCGTTGATCACCCTCAGCGAGTTCGCCGAACAGGCCACACGCATCGGCCGTGTCGCGCAATTGCCGGTCATCGCCGACGCCGACCATGGCTACGGCAATGCGCTCAATGTGATGCGCACCATCGTCGAACTCGAACGCGCCGGCATCTCCGCACTGACCATCGAAGACACCTTGTTGCCCGCGCAATTCGGCCGTAAATCCACCGACCTGATCGGTGTCGCGGAAGGCGTCGGCAAGATCCGCGCAGCGCTGGAAGCCCGGGTTGATTCGGAAATGGCGATCATCGCCCGCACCAACGCCGGCATCCTGCCCGTCCAGGAAATCATCAACCGCACCCAGCAATACCAGGCCGCCGGCGCAGACGGGATCTGCATGGTGGGCGTGCAGGACTTCGACCAACTGGAAAAAATCGCCGAACACCTGAGCGTGCCGCTGATGCTGGTCACCTATGGCAACCC
>NZ_JBFULH010001074.1:0-1044 GCF_056400445.1 Pseudomonas sp. P5_B2
ACACCGTGGCGATTCCGGGCAGAGCGCTGAGGCAGCGGATCGAGAAAATGCCGTCGCCGAACAGCTCGATCCAGCCATGCAACAGCACGAAATACAGCGGAGGGTGCACATCACGGGCGGCATGCACCCAAATTTCAGCCACTGAGTAGTGGCTCATCAGCAGGCTAGACCCTTCGTCACCCCAGATGGCCGACGCCGTCAGATCGTAGAAACGCACCAGGGCCGCCAACGCCAGAATCAGCAATAGCCGGTGTTCCTGCGCCCACCGTAACCATCGCTGTACAACAGCCCAGCCACCGGGCACAGCGTGCGGTTCCTGAGTGCCGCCAAGCGATGTTTCTCTGCGCGCTTGCATTGCCTCCCCCCGCATCTGGCCCGAGATCACGAAGCTTATGGATCACTGTAAGACGGTGCAGGTTCTGCGTCGATGCTGGCTTTACGACCAGCGACACCAGTAACGTATCTCCCTGAGGAACGAATGGTGGCTATGCACAAGGCGCCCGCCATCAAGCCGGATTATTGGTAGCGGCGCTTGCCACCGGATACACCGACTCCCATCCCCCGCCCAAAGCCTTGTACAACCCCACCATCGCTAGCGATACCCCGGTCGAACTCTCCACAAACTGTTCCTGGGTCGCCAACAACGCACCTTGCACCGTCAGCACGTTGACGAAGTCCACCACGCCTTCGATGTATTGCTGCTGCGCGGTGCGCAGGGCGATCTGGTTTTGGCGGACGGCTTCGGCGAGGCTGTCGCGACGCATTTGACGGGCGTTGTAGGCGGTCAGTTGATCGTCGATTTCATGCCAGGCGCGCAACACGGTTTGCCGGTAGGCGATGGCGGCTTCCTGCTGCTGGGCTTCGCGCAAGTTCAGCACGCCGCGCAAACGGCCGCCGTCAAACAGCGGCAGGCTGAATTGCGGGCCGATGCCGAACGAACGCGAACCCCAGGAACCAAAATCGCTGAGCTGCATGGCTTGTGAGCCCACGACGCCCGACAGCGTTATCCTCGGATAGAAGTCCCCCTTGGCCACACCGATACTC
>NZ_JBFULH010001075.1:0-1043 GCF_056400445.1 Pseudomonas sp. P5_B2
GAGTGTTTCGGCGACGCGATCTTCGGCTGGCACCAATCCTCGCAGGTACACATCGGTGCGGGCATTGATGAACAGCTTCACATTGCGCTGATCGGCCACCTTGCGCGCCACCTCGATCTTGCGAACCAGCAACTCGGGCGCAGAGACGCCGTCCTCGATATTGATCCCGACCGCGCCGGCGTCGATCACCGCCTCAATCACTTGGGCAACCCGCGTCAGGTCATCGGAATAACCAGCCTCGACATCCACCGTCAACGGCAGCGAAATCACCCGTGCGATGGACTCGACGGTCGATACCAGACGTTCTAGGGGCAGGGCGTTGCCGTCCGCATAACCATGGGCCCAGGCCACCGCCGCGCTGCTGGTGGCGACGGCTTTGCAGCCCAGTTGCTCGACGATACGGGCTCCGGTGGCATCCGCGATATTGGTGAGGATCAACAGGCCTTCGTGGTGCAGTTGGTGGAATTGTGTGTCCATCGAATGTCCTTCCTGGTGACAGTTGAGGCAATCAGAACGCGAGTGATTGGGTGACCTGCATCGCTGCGTTTTCCAGCCGGAGCAGAAACGCCTTGCGCGGTTGTCCTCCACCATAGCCGGTCAGCGAGCCATCCGCACCGATGACCCGGTGGCAGGGCACCACGATGGCCAGTCGGTTGTGCCCGTTGGCCAGGCCCACGGCGCGACTGGCGCCGGGCTTGCCCAATTGCCTGGCGATGCTGCCGTAGGTGCTGGTCTTGCCGTACGGGATCTTCGCCAGTTCGTCCCAGACTTGCCGGGCGAATTCGCTGCCAGGCAGGTGCAGCGCAACGGTGAACTCGGTGAGTTTTCCGGCGAAATACTGGGCCAGTTCCACTTCGATCTGCTGCAGATGAGCGTTGTGTCCCGGCGCGACCGCATAGCCATAACGGTTCTGCAACGCTTCGACTTCGCGGGTCAATGCCCGACGGTCAAGAAATTCCAGCAGCACCAGTCCACGGCGTTCGGCCATGGCGATCATCGGCCCCAGTGGCGTGGTCAGCCGGGTGAAGAGCAAGGGTTCACTC
>NZ_JBFULH010001076.1:0-1042 GCF_056400445.1 Pseudomonas sp. P5_B2
GCCTACATCACGTCGCTACCTACCAGGACACGGCCATCATCTCGCCGAACAGCGACACGCCCTATTCCATGATGTTCATGGACGTGCGTAGCGAGCCAGTCGTGCTCTCGGTGCCAGCGGTCGAGAAACTGCGCTACTACTCGGTACAGCTCATCGACGGCAATACTTTTAACTTCGGTTACATCGGCAACCGTACCACCGGCAATGAAGCCGGCGATTACATGGTGGTCGGCCCCGATTGGAAAGGCGCGACTCCGCCGGGCATCAAGAAGGTGTTTCATTCCCGCACGCAACTGCCCTTCGCGATTTATCGAACTCAGCTGTTCAACCCAACTGATATGTCGAACGTCGAAAAGATTCAATCCGGCTACAAGGCACAACCGCTTTCCGCCTATCTCAAGCAACCCGCACCACCTGCCGCACCGCCGATTGATTTCCCGAAGATCGACAAAGACCTGGTGAAGACTGACTTCTTCAAGTACCTGGGCTTTGCGTTGCAGTTCGATCCCGCCGCACCCGATGAAGTGGCGATCCGCGAAAAACTTGCCCGAATCGGCGTAGGGAAGGATTTTAACTTCCAGGCCCTATCGGCCGAGCAGAAGGCCGCCATCGTTCAGGGCATGCAGGCCGGACATGCAAAGGTCGAAGATGGGATCAAGAATCTCGGCACGAAGGTCAACGGCTGGAMCATTGCCGGTGCCGGTGGCAACAGTGCCTTTTATAACGGCGACTGGCTGAAGCGCGCTGCCGTCGCGCAAGCGGGCATCTACGCCAACGATGCCGATGAGGCCACGTATCCGATTACCAGTACCTTACCCAATGGCGAGCGACTCGACGGCAGCAAGCACAACTACACGCTCACCTTTCCTGCCGGGCAACTCCCGCCAGTCAATGCCTTCTGGTCGGTGACGATGTACGACGGCAAGTCGCAACTGCTGATCAAGAATCCGATCAATCGCTACCTCATCAACGCGCCGATGCTACCCGACATGAAGAAGAACGCCGACGGCTCGCTGACGCTGTACATCCAGAAGGATTCACC
>NZ_JBFULH010001077.1:0-1041 GCF_056400445.1 Pseudomonas sp. P5_B2
GCCATTGGGCGTGGTGGCCGGTATTACCCCGTTCAACTTCCCGGCGATGGTGCCGCTGTGGATGTATCCGCTGGCGATCGTTTGCGGTAACTGCTTTATCCTCAAACCGTCGGAGCGTGATCCAAGTTCCACGCTGCTGATCGCTCAGCTGTTGCTGGAAGCCGGTCTGCCTAAGGGCGTGCTGAACGTCGTGCACGGTGACAAGGCTGCGGTGGATGCGCTGATCGAGGCGCCGGAAGTCAAGGCGCTGAGTTTTGTGGGGTCGACACCGATTGCAGAATACATCTACGCCGAAGGCACCAAGCGCGGCAAACGCGTTCAGGCGCTGGGCGGTGCGAAGAACCATGCGGTGCTGATGCCGGATGCGGATCTGGACAATGCGGTCAGCGCACTGATGGGCGCGGCGTATGGTTCTTGCGGCGAGCGTTGCATGGCGATCTCGGTGGCGGTGTGCGTCGGTGATCAGGTGGCGGACGCACTGGTGGAAAAACTGGTGCCGCAAATCAAGGCGCTGAAAATCGGAGCGGGGACGACCTGTGGTCTGGACATGGGGCCTCTGGTCACCGGACAGGCGCGTGACAAGGTCAGCGGTTATGTAGAAGACGGTGTTTCTTCCGGTGCGACCCTGGTGGTCGACGGTCGTGGTTTGAGCGTGGCCGGTCATGAGGAAGGTTTCTTCCTGGGTGGCTGCCTGTTTGATAACGTCACGCCAGAGATGCGCATCTATAAAGAAGAAATTTTCGGGCCAGTGTTGTGCGTCGTTCGGGTGAACAGCCTGGAAGAGGCGATGCAGCTGATCAACGATCACGAATATGGCAACGGCACCTGCATCTTCACCCGTGACGGTGAAGCGGCGCGGTTGTTCTGTGATGAAATCGAAGTAGGTATGGTTGGTGTGAACGTACCGCTGCCGGTGCCGGTGGCTTATCACAGCTTCGGTGGCTGGAAGCGTTCGCTGTTCGGCGACCTGCATGCGTATGGGCCGGACGGTGTGCGTTTCTACACTCGCCGTAAAGCCATCACTCAGCGCTGGCCACAACG
>NZ_JBFULH010001078.1:0-1040 GCF_056400445.1 Pseudomonas sp. P5_B2
CCAAGATTTCTGTCTCTGGTTTCTCGATTGCGATGGGCTTGTTGTGGCTCTCTACCGTGCCACTCACCAATAGAACCCTCGCTTCAGTATTTGGTGTGAGAAATTTTTCCATGCTCGGCGGCATCGTCTACTTCTTCCATCAGGTCGGCTCTTTCTTCGGTGGATGGCTCTGCGGGCTTGTGTATGACCGCACCGGCAGCTACGACCTCGCCTGGTACATCTCGATCGTGTTGAGCGTTCTAGCAGCTGTATGCATTGGCCTATCGCAGAGCGTTCGATCGAACGAATACTACGGTAGGAGGAATAGGTGCGAGCGGTGTGGCTAGCCGTTTGGGAGCTACCATCCATCCTTCTATTTTGCTCGATGTTCTTCGCACTGCATTACGGGGTACAACTCGGCCTTTATGATTGATGCAGAAAGCCCGTGAACGTGGGCCCTGCGCGTTTAAGCATTGAACTGCCGATCCGACGTGAACAATCACCAATTCCGCATACCCATAGATGTGGCTCGGCAAACRCCGAGCCAATCGRAAAGGCTTAGGCGATTTTTACATTCATCGTGATTTTGGCAGTGAAAACCTTCACGCCACCCTCGTCRAARATATCAACYGGGACGAACTTGTCGCCKCCGGTTTCCCAATCAATGCCACTGCCATCGGCAACCGCGCGAATGYTMGATTTTGCTTTSGCRAGATATTCAACAGTCATGCCTTTCGGAATCCATTTGGCRCCTGAAGGAATCGAAGCGTCAGTCATCATTCCRCCCGCTAACTCGGCTGCRTTGCAYAGGGCWATCGCGTGCACAGATGCYAGATGGTTGGTGATTTCCTTGCGAAACGGCACGTTTACCACTGCRTGGCCTGGGCTTAGCTCWGAAATCTCMGGGGYGATCGTGCTGAAGTAAGGTGCCATTTGGCASGCCATATTGCTGAACGCGGYRGGGCCTACGCTATTGAACATRCTTAGAGCTTGGCTCATGAGATACCCTYTTGGCTAGAATGCAGAAYAATATTCTGTARCGGAACAATATTCTGTATTTC
>NZ_JBFULH010001079.1:0-1039 GCF_056400445.1 Pseudomonas sp. P5_B2
GTACCAGGCGTTGTACCAGGCGTTGACCAGCACGTCATAGCGCCCCTCGCCCACACCCATCATGGCTCGCGCCCAAGGCACCTGTTCGAAATCACTGGCATAACCCGCCCGGGCCAGCGCGGTACTGACGATGTCTGTCGCCAATCCACCGTTGACCAGCGTGGCGTCGGTAAAGGGTGGCCAGGCATCGGCGACCAGACGCAGCTTTTCCGCTGCAGCGCCCTGTGTCAGCAACAGCAATACGATCAAAGCAGAAGCTCGATGCAATCGCGGCATGCTAGAAAATCCTTAGCGGGAGGGTTACCCGGCGGTGTTTTTTCAGCCCAAACTCCAAGACCCATGTACCGGCAGCCAGGTACCAACGTAGCTCATGAAAGCCACAGCACAGCGCTTCATCGAAGATTACACAAAGAAGACAGCGCCGCGCGAAATGAACGATGGCATTTTGGCCTTTGTCACAGATTTTCCTGCCATAAAGACAACGGCCCTCAGGACGCTTAGTATCGGAGCGACGATGTTCAAGGAACGTGAAAATGACAATTGACTGGATCTGTAAACACCACAGCGACCTCGGTAAAGAACAGCTGTACGCCATTCTGCAATTGCGCGTCGAGGTGTTCGTCGTCGAGCAGAAATGCGTCTATCAAGACATCGATGGCCAGGATCTGGACGGTGACACCCGCCATTTGATGGCGTGGGACGAGAACCGGCTGGTGGGCTATCTGCGATTGCTCGACCCGCAATTGCAGGGTGGCGATGTGGTGATTGGCCGGGTGATTGTTGCCCCGACGGCACGTGGCGCCGGCATAGGGCATGAACTGATRGCGCAGGCGTTGAAGCAGGCCGAGAAGCACTGGCCGGAAACGCCGGTTTATCTGTCGGCCCAGGCGCATTTGCAGGGGTATTACGGGCGGTATGGGTTTGTAGTGGCGGGGGAGGAGTATGTCGAGGATGGCATTCCACATATCGGGATGCGTCGCCTTTAAGGGCCCTTTCGCGAGCAAGCCCGCTCCCACATTTAACCGCGTTCCTCCAGGAG
>NZ_JBFULH010001080.1:0-1038 GCF_056400445.1 Pseudomonas sp. P5_B2
CCCTGGATGCGGTCGATATGGGTGCGGGCAATCCTGGCGATGTCGTTGGCCCAATCTTCCCAATGGTGGCGGTTGCCGCATTTCTCGACGATCTTGGCGTAGATGGCCTTCTCGATTTCCCCCACTTCGTAGGTCAGCTCAGCCTGCTGGGTCATCTGGCCTTCGGCATCGTGCCTCGGGCGCTTCTCGCCGATGCCGTATTGGCCTTTGCCTGCCTTGCCGTTGCTCGTGCCACTAGCTTTTTTCGTCTTCTTGTCGGTCTTGTCGGTGATGGCGATGACTTCCATCTTGCGCGGGTCTGAGCCGATCAGATCGAGCTTGTTGACCATGGCGTCGAAGCTGTCGTCGTGGGAACGCAGCGCCTGGAGTACCTGCCAGACCACCTTGTAGGTTTGGTTGTCGTTGAGGGCTTCGTGAGGCTCCATCCCCGCAGGAATCACCACCGGTAGCACCACGTAGCCACGCTTTTTGCCCGGTGCATTGCGCATCACGCGGCCCACCGATTGCACCACGTCCACCTGGGAATTACGCGGTGTGAGGAAGAGCACGGCATCCAGCGCCGGCACATCCACGCCTTCAGACAAGCAACGCACGTTGCTGAGGATGCGGCAGGTGTTGGCCGGGGATTCTTCCTTGAGCCAATTGAGCTTGGCTTCCTTCTGGCTGGCATTCATGCCGCCATCGACGTGCTCGGCCTCGCAGATCAGGCGCGAAGATTCGTCGATTTCTTCCGCCTCCTGGTAAGCCTCCACCACCGACTGGAACATGCTGGCGATATTGATGGAGCTGACCTTGTGTTTTGTGCCCTTGTAGTTGGGTGAAATGACCTGGCAGAAGGCTACGGCGCGCTTCATGGGCTCATCATCACCTACCAGTTGCTCAGCCAGCCCCTGCTTGGCCAACGCCTTCCAGCAGCCGACGATCTTGGCGRCATCGTCCACCTTGAGCTGGTTGTTTTCGTCCTTCAGCAAGTCCTGGAGGCGGCGACTGATGGCTCTCTCTTCGACGGTGAGTACCAGCACCTTGTAGTCGGTAAGC
>NZ_JBFULH010001081.1:0-1036 GCF_056400445.1 Pseudomonas sp. P5_B2
GTGTTGTGCAAAAAGCTGTGATTGCTGCGTACGCCCAAGAGATAGTCACCTTGCACAAGCAGTGCTCGCTCCCACAGTGAGTCGGGGAAGTGACGTAATCCTTTGCCCTCGAACACGGCGAAGGCCTTGTCTCGGTAGTTGGCAAATTGAGCAAGATGGTCCGCTTCCTGCTCGGGGAGCCATGTGAAACCAGCTTCGTGTTCCCAGCGGTCGAGCACTCCAGCAAAGTCCAAGAGGAATTCGATCTGACCCGCAAAATAGAGGTGCCTCTCAGCAGACTCGATGACAGCACGCCAATTCTCACCCCGAACAATCAAGGCCGCTTTGACACGCTCTTCCCGCAATTGCAGCCGGTAGAAACCTTCTACCGATTTCCCAGCAGGGGAAGTTAGGTACGTGAGAATGTCCGGGGCGTGTTCAAGCATGTCGCGTACCGATTGAACGCTTCGAGTGAAGTCGTCCAATCGATCGTACGGCGTGTTCGTGCTGAGGTTTACCAATACCCTCATCCATTCGCCGAATGCCTCGGCACTGCCTTCAATATGGCTAGTAAGAAACCCACAATAGGCGGTGAATTGCACAAAGCTCGTATAACTAAGCCCCGTGGCATCCTTCAGCAGTCGCTCTACGAAAGCATTTTCGTCAAAGGCGCAACCTGCAGGTAGTAATGGCCTGATCCCTCCCTTGTGACCAGACCATGCATCAAGCAGGGTCACAAAGGTCCTTATAAATGCCTCGTCCAAGCATCCCGCTTCATGATAGCGAAGAAAGGAAAATGCTTCCTTGCCATCACGCAGTGCGCGCATGAGTGCATCGTCAGCATTCTCGCCATGACGCCGAGTTGCTATCACCACCGCGCGCACCAGGTTCATGCATCGCTCATCGAACAAAGCAGTCTGTTCGTCGCGATACTCCCACAAAAGGTCGGCCCATACGGTGTCGATCTTGTGACTGATGTACTCGCTGACGCTCACCTGCCGATCATGCAAAGTGAAGCTTTGGCTGGGTAGGACAGATTTGACATGATCTACCAACC
>NZ_JBFULH010001082.1:0-1036 GCF_056400445.1 Pseudomonas sp. P5_B2
CCACAGGCCCGACATGGCTTCGATATAGCGACGCCCCTCGGTGTCATAGACGAAAACCCCATCCCCGCGCTCAATTGCCAACGGGCCGACGCCCTCGTGCATCCGCGCATCGGTATAGCTATGAAGGTGATKGGCTATATCCCTCGCGTACAGTGTGTCAGTGGCATTGGACATGGGGGTCTCCAAGAAAGGAAGTGACGACCCCACTCACCTTATTAGCAACTTGGCGGGGTCTGGATTTAAGTTATGGCTGGGAAATAAGTTCGGAACATAGTCGTTCTAGGCTAGCTTGCGGCACTTGGTTATAACGCGGTTATCGCATGAGAATTGCTGTGCTCTAACGTGGTTTTCCCCTTCGCTGTTTTGATATTCAGCCCGCGCCCACTAACTTGAGAGCTGAGTTTGATACAGTTTCTCCTGCTCTGACAGGCACTTTATTACTTCCCCAGTGGTGACTTCATGTCACCACTCCATAGCTAGTACGGAGGCATTCCTCCCCACGAGCTTCGTACATTCCGAACGGATCGTTATCCAGAGCAAATCGCCATAAACGGCAAGTCTTTGCCACAAACAGCGAAACTAGCGGACGGCGCCACCCCCCAAGCCGATTGTCAAAGGTCATCCGCCAGTCATTCGCAACGGGGTCGTTTGTGATGGGGGGGCGTGCATAGCATGTTGGTGAATGAGCGCGGTTGCGACAATAACTGGGAGATACTTTTGTGAATGGACGAAACTTTGACGAGCCAGCGTCAATGGCAAGAGGAACATGCGCGCATGTGTTGAGCGGAAGACCAGTTTGAGGCTATTCGACCTGGATCTACTCAGGTATCAATCGAACTTTTACCTGACGGCTAAACTATTCTTCAGCGCAACCGTGTCGACTTATCACACCAGCTGACTGGCCACCCGTCGTCTCCGCGATAGACTGCTGCATCCAAGCGCGGAAACGCGCCAATGTCACTTCATTCCAACGCTCACGCGGTCCAACTAAATAATAGCCTCCGAGCCGAACATCGGTTCCAAGCAACTCGACCAG
>NZ_JBFULH010001083.1:0-1033 GCF_056400445.1 Pseudomonas sp. P5_B2
GAATATAGGTCAACCATTCCCCAGGCTTGATGCTTTCCCCAAGCAGCAACGCCACGCCCAGCAACAACACCGGCTCGACATAACTCAACAGCCCGAAAAGACTGAACGGCAACAAGCGGCTGGCGATGATATAAACCACCAACGCCGAAGCGCTGATCACCCCGAGAATCGGGATCAACAGCGATAGCCACGGGTGTTGATCGAACACGCCGAAACCCTGCTCACCACTCTGCACAAACCAGAAAGCCAACGGCAGCGTCAATGCCATGTCGACCCATAAGCCGCCAAGGTTGTCCGTAGCAAGCCGTTTGCGCAGCACGAAATAGGTGGGATAGCCAATGCACACCAGCAAGGTCGCCCAGGAAAAGCCACCGACCTGATACACCTCATTGGCCACGCCGAGGCAGGCGAAGAACACCGCGATCTTTTGCAGATAGGACAGACGCTCGCCGTAGGCGATTCGCCCGGTCAGCACCATCGTCAGTGGCAGCAGGAAATACCCCAGCGATACGTCCAGGCTGTAGCCGTTGAGCGGCGCCCACATGAACAGCCAGAGTTGCACGCCGAGCAGGGCCGAGGAGGCGACCAGCGCGGCGATCAATTTTGGATTCACCGTGGCACGACGAACAATCTCGACCACCCGCGTCCACTCGCCGGACACCACCATGAACACGGTCATGCAGGGCACGGTCAACAACATCCGCCAGCCGAAAATCTCCACGCCGCTCAGAGGGGTGAGCAACGATGTGTAGTAATACATGACGGCAAACAGCACCGAGGCCGACACCGATAAAGCGATACCTTTAGACAAACTGCCCTCGCGAGGTTGAACGTAAAACGGGGCGCAGAGGATACGTGGTTTTCGTGTTGAATGATCGTTCCCACGCTCTGCGTGGGAATGCCTCAAGGGACGCTCCGCGTTCCAGCTCCAGGAAGGGACGCGGAGGGTCCCGGGCTGCATTCCCACGCGAAGCGTGGGAACGATCAATCACAGTGGGTTGTGTGTCTGTTCAGTTGGTGCGGGGTTTACGGC
>NZ_JBFULH010001084.1:0-1030 GCF_056400445.1 Pseudomonas sp. P5_B2
CTTCTTCCAGCGAAGTCAAAGCGGCTTTCGGCGAAATCGAATACCGCACCGTTCGCGAAAACATCGTAAACGGCAAGCCGCGTATCGATGGTCGCGACACCAAGACTGTACGTCCTCTGAWCATCGAAGTCGGCGTTCTGCCAAAGACCCACGGTTCGGCACTGTTCACCCGTGGCGAAACCCAGGCTCTGGTTGTTGCAACTCTGGGTACTGCCCGTGACGCACAACTGCTGGACACCCTGGAAGGCGAGAAAAAAGACCCGTTCATGCTGCACTACAACTTCCCTCCGTTCTCGGTAGGTGAGTGTGGTCGCATGGGTGGCGCTGGTCGTCGTGAAATCGGTCACGGCCGTCTGGCCCGCCGTTCGATTGCAGCCATGCTGCCTGCTGCCGACGTGTTCCCGTACACCATCCGTGTTGTGTCGGAAATCACCGAGTCCAACGGTTCGAGCTCCATGGCTTCGGTCTGCGGCGCTTCCCTGGCCCTGATGGATGCCGGCGTTCCGATGAAGGCACCGGTTGCCGGTATCGCCATGGGTCTGGTTAAAGAAGGCGAGAAGTTCGCCATCCTGACCGACATCCTGGGTGACGAAGACCACCTGGGCGACATGGACTTCAAAGTAGCCGGTACCGCCAAAGGTGTTACCGCGCTGCAGATGGACATCAAGATCAAAGGCATCACCGAAGAAATCATGGAAATCGCTCTGGGCCAAGCCCTGGAAGCGCGCCTGAACATCCTCGGTCAGATGAACCAGATCATTGGCCAGTCGCGTACCGAACTGTCGGAAAACGCTCCGACCATGATCGCGATGAAAATCGACACCGACAAAATCCGTGATGTCATCGGTAAAGGCGGCGCGACCATTCGTGCGATCTGTGAAGAGACCAAGGCTTCGATCGACATCGAAGACGACGGCTCGATCAAGATCTTCGGCGAAACCAAGGAAGCGGCTGAAGCAGCACGTCAGCGCGTTCTGGGTATCACCGCTGAAGCTGAAATCGGCAAGATCTACGTTGGTAAGGTTGAACG
>NZ_JBFULH010001085.1:0-1029 GCF_056400445.1 Pseudomonas sp. P5_B2
GTTCAGGGCAATGCCGTTCAGGGCAATGCCGGGGAAAATCAGGCTGCCCAGACTGTTCGCGCCGATCAGGAACGCCAGCGGTGCCGTGCCGACGTTGATCGCCAGCGCCACACGCACGCCACCGATGATGATCGGCACGGCGTTCGGCAGTTCGACTCGCCACAGCACTTGAGTCGGGGTCATGCCGATGCCGACCGCCGCTTCCTTGAGCGAACCCTGAACGTTTTTCAGGCCTTCATAGGTGTTGCGCACAATCGGCAACAGTGAGGCGAGGAACAAGGCGAAGATCGCTGGGCCGCTGCCGATGCCGAGGATGCCCAGGGCGATGGCCAGTACGGCGAGAGGCGGCACGGTGTTGCCGATGTTGAAGAGCTGCATGAAGCGTTCAGCGCGTCCCACCATGGTCGGGCGACTGAGGAAGATACCGGCGGGAATGCCCACAACGAGGGCGGCCAGCATGGAAACGAGCACGAGAATCAGATGAGCTTGCAGGTAAAACAACAAATCGTCGCGGTACTGTTCGATCGTGTTGATGCCAATCCAGTGGACCAGCAGGGCCAGAAGGGCGACGACAACCGCACCTCCTGTCAGCCCTTTGCCATAGCGAATAGCCACAGGCGGACTCCTTTTTTCTTTGTCGGCGAACGCAGTCCCGTGTGGCTGCCATTCCTGGCTGCCGGGAAATCAACGTTCGCGAGAAGCAGCTCTTCATGCCGGTAAAACCGCATAAAATCGAGCCATAAGCGCAGCCTCGTCAGGCCAACTTGCTGATTTTTCAGCCCCTGGTACGAGTGCCGTAACAGGGGAGTGGACGTCTGCACCTTTTAAAAGGTTCCATAATTAACAGCATTTAGCCACCCCGAATCTCGTATTACCCCTGTAGCAGCTGCCGAGCCCCGCGAGGCTGCGTYCGGCGACGAAGTCGTCGTAGAGGGGATGCGCAGGGGCTGTCTGATGCACCGCAGCGTCTGGTTTTACGACGGCTTCGCCGCCGGACGCAGMCTCGCAGGCTCGGCAGCTGCTACAGGG
>NZ_JBFULH010001086.1:0-1027 GCF_056400445.1 Pseudomonas sp. P5_B2
GTAGTGCGTGGCCCCACCGGTGGGATCAGGCACCTTGCCGTCGATCACCTGTTCAGCGGCAATCCGCGCCTGCGCCAGCTCACGGAATGGGATCGGCTTGGCGCCACTCAGGTAGGCGAAGTTCGGGTCGTTCTTGTTCCAGCAGCTGAACTGGGACTTGGCCTGGCACACGCCGGCATAGCCCTCGCCCCACCATGACTTGTCCTTGCCGTCGTTCACGCGGTTGCAGATGGTCCAGGCTACGGCGATCTGGCCGGCTAGCGATTCGCTGCGGGCCTCACCCCACAGCGTTCGAGCGAGGATGTCCCGGTCTTTTTCGGTTGCGGTCATGCTTTTCTCCAGACGAAAAAAAGCCCGCCTTTTGGGCAGGGCAATGTTTGCTACGCATAAATCCGGACGCGAGTCTCCTTGATGGAGCTGTTTATGGTTGGCGAGTTCATCTCGATTAACAGGTCTAGGCTATTCGGCAGCCCGCCGACCGCGCTGTCATTGATTGCCAGGTCGGTGGAACTGGTCAGCTGCCGGTCGAGAGTCGTCGTGTTTGTGGCAGGAGCGCTGATCGTTTGCAGGATAACTGCGGCCTCGGCGGTATTACCGTTAAACGCTGACATACGCCGAATAGACGCAACTACCGACATCCCTGCAGCTTGAGCGTCATTYGCATAGGTTGTGAACAGGACAAAACCGCGAACGGCGGACACGCTCGGCGGGACTTCCCAAAGAAAAGAGAGTTTAACGCCTGCCTTGGCCCCTACTCGCTTGTTGGCGTCCCAACCGCTGGTATCAACTTTGTCATTGAGCAGGATGGAGGCTGGTCGCAGGTATATATCCTTCGGTTCCCAACCTTTAACCTTATTGTTGTCCAAGTACTGATAGTTCAGTAACCCAGCCCCATAGTTTATTAGCTTAGGCTTCTTGTCGATAACGCAATCTGTAACGTTGCCGTTAAAGAATTCAATATCAGCCAACGACCCAATGTTGTCGAAGCCAGCAACGTGAACGTATTTGGTGCCAAGCGAGATAACAA
>NZ_JBFULH010001087.1:0-1026 GCF_056400445.1 Pseudomonas sp. P5_B2
GATCAGGCGCCATGAAGTCGAGGTCTCGGCGGCCGACGATTTGTTCGGCGGGCAAGCCGAACAGATCGGCAGTCTTGGCGTTGACGTAGAGGAAGCGGCGCTCGCTGGACTTGAAATACACATAGGCGTCTACGTTGTCGAGAACCAGATCTAGCAGCGTGCGTTGCTGATGATTGCGACGGAAAAGCCCCAGCAGTAGCCACTGCAGGACACCTATGCCGGCAAACGCCAGCACCGAGAAGGCTACCTGGAGTCGCCAGTTGAACAGGTACTCATCCTTGCTCGCCGCCACTACTTGCAGCCATTGACGGTCGCGTTGCGGGGCTAACACGGCCAGTCGCTCCAGGCCGTCGCTTGGGGATCGGTAAGATTTCACATCCGGCCCGTACCGGGTGTCCTGAAACATTGAGGGGTTGACGACCTTATGCCCCTCGGCAACTGAATTCTTTCCATGCGCAGAGCGATACAGCCATTCGTGCGTGCGTTGATCAATAAACCCCAGGATGCCGTCCTGGCCCAGATCGAACCCCCGCGCGGCATCGATATTGAGCAACGCCGACAAGCTGTGCAGGCTGGTAAAGCCGACCACAGACCCCAGCAACTGCCCGTCCGCCGACCTGATCGGCCGGAATAGCGCAATCCCTCCGCCACCCAGTTCGGGGGCTTGCGGACGGGGAGCAAAAAAGGTGGCGAACTCGGCCCCACCCGCCAGGGCCGCCTGATAATTGGGCAAATCCTTGAAGGAGCGTTTCGCCGATACGCCCGGCAACAGGACTGATTCCAGCGGCACGTTGGAGTGATCGGCAATGATCGTGCCCTCCGCGTCGAGGACGACGACGGTATCTAGCCAGGCTTTCTCCACTTCCTTTGCCAGCAGCGCATGCAGGTGTGGGGTACTCCGACTGTCACCCATGACCTGCACGGCCTCACCGACCGAAGCGAGCTGGTAATTCAGCGTGGTTTCGAGCAGGTCAAAGCTGCGCCGATGCATCGCCGACACGTTTTTCAGGCTCTGCACCACACCCG
>NZ_JBFULH010001088.1:0-1026 GCF_056400445.1 Pseudomonas sp. P5_B2
CAACCAGGTCTCACTCAACGTCCGCTCATTGGTACGAATGAACAACCGCAGCTCCACCGGTTCCACGCTGTCATTGGTCGGGAACCAGTCGAAGGTAATGCGGTAACCCTTGATGTCATCCAGCACCAATACGTTGAAGTCTTTCACCTGCCCGTTCGAGCACGTCACCACCGGTTCAATTCCGGCACCTTCCGGCAAGCGATCCAGACCGCCACCCGTGAAGTCCACGGCAAAGCGCCGCGCCCAGACTTGCGGGTAATGCTCACCCGGCGCCCAGCCCTCGGTGAAACCGCCCATGCCCGAACGCGTAGCATTGACTCGCGCGAGTGGCGTACCGACCGGTGGCAGCGCGCTCCAGTAGAGCTTGTAGCCGTAATTCAGGGAGTCCCCGGCCGCAACCGGTTTTTTCGGGGTCCAGAACGCGACGATGTTATCCAGCGTCTCGCCCGTTGTAGGAATTTCCAGCAGATCGATAGAGCCTTCGCCCCACGCGGTTGTAGGTTCTACCCACAGGCTTGGGCGCTTGCTGTACCAGTCGACAGTGTCTTGGTAACTGGCGAACTCATGATCGGTCTGTACCAGGCCGAAACCTTTCGGATCGGTGTCGGCGAAGGCATTGAATTGCAGTTTCGCCGGGTTGTTCAGCGGACGGCAGATCCACTCGCCATTACCGCGCCACATCGCCAGACGATCCGAGTCGTGTATCTGCGGATGAATGGTGTCGCACATGCGCCGCTCATGGGTGCCGCAGCTGAACATGCTKGTCATCGGCGCGATACCCAGTTGCTCGATGGCGGTACGCGCGTTGATATGAGCATCGACCCCCATGACGACCTGATTGGCCTGGCAATCGATGTCGAAACGGTAAGCGCCGGTGGCACTCGGCGAATCCAGCAGGGCATAGACCACAAAGCGAGTGCTGTCCTTATCCGGGGTCTCGAACCAGAACTTGGTGAAGTCCGGAAACTCCTCGCGCTTCTTGCCGTACGTATCAATCGCCAGCCCGCGGGCCGACAGACCGTACTG
>NZ_JBFULH010001089.1:0-1025 GCF_056400445.1 Pseudomonas sp. P5_B2
ACACATCCTTGATGGGCGTCTCCCTGCGCGGCAGCCTGAAGATGGGCAAGGCGTTGATCAACTATGTCCGGCATCAACGCGGCCCTTTCGTGAGTAACTTTGCCGAAGGCGGCGCGTTCCTGAAAACCGATGCCAGCCTTTCTCGCCCGGATATCCAGTTGCACTCGGTGATCGCGATGATTGACGACCACAACCGCAAACTTCACTGGGGTCATGGTTTCAGTAGCCACGTCTGTGTGTTGCGCCCCAAGAGCGTTGGCAGCGTCGGCCTTCTATCAAATGACCCGAGCGCCCCACCGCGTATCGACCCCAACATTCTGGGGCATGACGACGATGTAGAGACTCTGCTCACCGGATACCGGATGACCCGGGAGATTATCCAGCAAGCTCCGATGGCACGTTACGGTCTGAAGGACATGTACAGCGAAGGAATCTACGGTGACGAACAGTTGATCGAGTTGTTACGCCAACGCACCGACACCATTTATCACCCGGTCGGCACCTGCAAAATGGGAAGTGACGAGCATGCCGTGGTGGACAGCCAATTGCGTGTGCATGGGATCGAGGGGCTACGCGTGGTGGATGCCTCGATCATGCCGACGCTGATTGGCGGCAACACCAACGCCGCTTCAATCATGATCGCCGAACGTGCCGCCGACTGGGTGTGCGCAAGCCAGCGATCCTGATCGGCAGTTTGCAGGTGGAGCCGCCTTTCTCGCACAGTGCGAGCGGCGGCTTTAGATAGAATCAAAAAGCCGCGAGCCACGGACCCTACGCCCGAGAGGCTTCTTTCAGTCTGGGCAGCACGCTCCCCTCGCCCACCGCCGAATGCGCAAAAATGCGATTGGCATCATCAACCGTGGCAGTCTTTTCCTCCTCGACTTCACCATTGAGCGCCTTGTTCATTTTGACCGTGTCCAGCGCCCCGACCCATTTGGCGATGGCCATGGTGCCGACACCATTGCCGATGGTGTTGGTGATTGCCCACGCTTGCGACATGAACCGTTCGACACCCGGCAGCAACA
>NZ_JBFULH010001090.1:0-1023 GCF_056400445.1 Pseudomonas sp. P5_B2
CAATTACCACGACCTCGGCGTCGTTACCGGCCATGCCCGCGCGGAGAATGTGCGCATCCCCATGTCCGATGGTGCCGGAGTCGTCACCGCTGTCGGCGAAGGTGTGACCGAGTTCGCCGTTGGCGATCACGTGGTGTCGTGCTTCTTCCCCTTCTGGCAATCGGGCCGCGTCGTGCCCACCACCTTCCAGACGGTGCCTGGCGATGGCGTCGACGGCTTTGCCCGCGAAGTGGTCAACATGGCCACTGATGCCTTCACCCTCGCGCCCAAGGGCTACACCCACGAAGAAGCCGCCAGGTTATCCAGACCAGCGGGGTGTTGCAGTTGTATGACTTTCATGATGCTCCTTGAGTTAGTCCGACGCTACATCACGCATGCTCGTCATATCGATGACGAAGTGGTACTTCAAGTCTTTGCTTGGCAGACAGTACGTGTTGATGCCCTTCATAACAATGATTTAGCTGTGAGTGTCTCAAAGACCAATTACACACCCATTCACACCCATTTAATGCCATTTAACCGTATCTACGCGCCCGAGCAGACTATCGAACGACTCAGCGCCTGGCCCATCAATCATCGCCGCGTCACCGTTCTCCCAGTAGCTTTGTGCGTGTGGCTGTCGGTCAGTCTGAGTAGTGCCAGCAAAGCGGTTTGGGTTTGGGCTCAAATACGTAAATTCTTCGACGGGCCACAGTTCGAATGGAACGTGGGGGAAGTGCGCTGCTGTTGGCAGTGCAGTTGCGATGGCGCGTTCGAAGGGGGATGAGATRATTAGGTCGGGTGCGGACGTAATGGAGTCAGCAAGTGTCYGACCTTGAAGCAGGCCCTTTTCAGTCAGCGGTATTGAGTCCGGCGATGTAGTGGCAAGACCCGCGTTCGCGGCGCTCTCAGCGTGGCGTATCAACCTTGCGATTTTCATCGCAGACCTTCTGTTTGATTTGGCTAAACACCTCACTTGTCCTTGGTGGTGCCGCGCTGTTCGTCATTCCAAAATTCAGTGAGCTCGTCTATTCGATCCGCGAT
>NZ_JBFULH010001091.1:0-1020 GCF_056400445.1 Pseudomonas sp. P5_B2
CTGCTTCTCGGAACCCTGCCAGAAGGCGGTAATAGCAGCAGAAGTAATGGTAATACCACGCTCCTGCTCCTGAACCATCCAGTCTGTGGTCGCGGCGCCGTCATGCACCTCGCCCATCTTGTGACTTTTGCCAGTGTAAAAAAGGACGCGCTCGGTGGTGGTGGTTTTACCAGCATCCACGTGTGCAACGATACCAATGTTACGGTAGCGATTAATCGGTGTTGTACGAGCCATAAAGCCCTCGCAAAATTAGTGACGCTAAAATTAGAAGCGGTAGTGCGAGAAAGCCTTGTTGGCTTCAGCCATACGGTGCACGTCTTCACGCTTCTTAACTGCAGCACCTTTACCTTCAGCGGCGTCCAACAGTTCGCCAGCCAAACGCAGAGCCATAGACTTCTCGCCGCGCTTGCGGGCGAAGTCTACCAACCAGCGCATTGCCAGAGCGTTACGACGGGACGGACGAACTTCGACCGGAACCTGGTAAGTAGCACCGCCTACACGGCGCGACTTTACTTCGACCAGCGGAGCGATGGCGTCGAGAGCTTTCTCGAAGATTTCCAGGGGATCGCTGTTCTTGCGTTCTTTAACTTTTTCCAGCGCGCCATAAACGATACGTTCGGCAACGGCTTTCTTGCCGCTTTCCATTACGTGGTTCATGAACTTGGCCAGGATCTGGCTGCCGTATTTTGGATCGTCAAGCACTTCGCGCTTGGCTGATACGCGTCTTCTTGGCATGGATAAGCCCTCAAACGGTCTTCAGGTTCGCTCGGAATCGGTGCCCGTACGGGACGCCTCCGACCTTACTCTTATCGACTCAGAAAAATAGAAAATCAGTTTTTACAAAAAGCCGCTACTACTTAGGCTTCTTGGTACCGTACTTCGAACGACCCTGGTTACGACCTTTAACGCCGGAAGTATCCAAAGAACCGCGTACGGTGTGGTAACGAACACCTGGCAAGTCTTTTACACGACCGCCGCGGATCAGCACCACGCTGTGCTCTTGCAGGTTGTGGCCTTCAC
>NZ_JBFULH010001092.1:0-1019 GCF_056400445.1 Pseudomonas sp. P5_B2
GCACTAGACGGGTAAATCGGCAAGGGTTCATGAGCCACATTCATCAGTCTGGTCGTGACGCGTGAAATCATTGGTACTGAGGTGTCGGGGCGACCGATCAGGCAATCAGATCCAAATTGAAAGTCGCAGAAAAAAGGCGCCCTATCGGCGCCTTCAGCAGTCTCAAGCGATTTTGATGACAACCTTCCCAAACGCCCCTTTGGCGAGATGCTCGTAAGCTTCTCGTGCTTGCTCGAACGGATACACCTGCTCGATCACAGGCCGAATTTTGTGTTCATTGAGGAACGCATTCATCCGGTCGAACGACGAGCGCGGCGCCACGGCGATACCGCGAATGGTCGTCTGGCGAAAGATGAGTGGCATCAGATTGAGTTCAACGGTCTGCCCGGTCAAAAAGCCGATCTGCGCAATACGCCCGGATGCCTTGGTCGCTGCGACCGATTGATTGATGCCGTTGCCGCCGGCCACATCGAGCAGCAGATCCACGCCCTTGCCTTCAGTCAGCTTCAGCACTTCGTCCGCCCAATTCGGCGTCGTTCTGTAGTTGATACCCGCCACGGCCCCCAGCCCCTTTACGGTTTGCAGGTTCTGGTCGTTACTCGACGTTGCGATCACCTTCGCGCCAAGCGCGGTAGCGATCTGCACGGCAAATATGGACACACCGCCAGTGCCTTGAACCAACACGGTTTGCCCCGGCTGAATCTGTCCAAAATCCACCAGTGAGTACCATGCCGTGAGCGCGGCAATCGGCAGCGTTGCGGCCTCTTCATCGCTCATGTTGCCTGGCGCAGCCACGGCACTGTCTTCGTGGATGATCATGTATTCGGCCAAACCGCCAGGCAACGGCGAGCCGAAGCAGTAATCGGGTTCATTGGGGCCAGGCTCGCCATCCAGCCAACGGGAGTAAAGATGCGAGTTAACCCGATCACCGATTTTGAAGCGCGTGACGCCGTCACCGACCGCGACCACGGTGCCGGCTGCATCGCTTACCGGGATCAGGGGTTTGGGCACCTTATGCG
>NZ_JBFULH010001093.1:0-1018 GCF_056400445.1 Pseudomonas sp. P5_B2
ATCTTGCGCATCGCCGTACAAGCACGGATTGGAGACAACAATGACAAAAATCGCCGACATCCCAAACACCCCTTCTCCAGCATCGCCCTCGGCACCGGCCATCATTCGGTCGTCGGTGCGACAGCATTCGATCAAGATAGAGCTTTGCACACCCGCCATCGGCGCAGAGCTCAGCAACGTCAACCTTGTCGACGCTGCCCAGGACCCCGAACTGATCGCGGAAATCAGGGCCCTGTGGCTCAAGCACAAAGTGTTGTTCTTTCGCGACCAGGACATCACTCCAATGGAGCAACAGCACTTCGCCGCGCAATTCAGTGAACTGGAAGCCCACCCCCTGGCGCCGAGCCATCCGGAGGCGGACAAGCTGCTGATGCTGTACCGCAATCTCGATCCGAGCAAGCCCAAGAGCTATGTGGAAAAGGCTAGTCGCGAAAACCTCTGGCATGCCGATGTCACCTACAAGCAGGCGCCGCCCCGCGGCGCGGTATTGCGCTGCGAACTGGGTCCGGAGACCGGCGGCGATACTCTGTTTTCCAACATGGTGATGGCCTACGAAAAGCTGCCCGAAAGCATCAAGCAACGAATCGATGGCTTGTATGCCAAGCACGGTGCCGAGCAGACCTTTGGCGCCCAGTTGCCACGCGAAGAACGTCACGCGATGGCCCTGAAGACCCCCGGCGCCGAGCATCCGGTGGTGCTTGTGCATCCCGAGACAGGCGAGAAGGTGCTGTTCGTCAATTCCGCATTCACCACCCATTTCTCGAACTTCTTCAACTTCGAGGACATCCGCTACGGCCAGGACTTTATGCCCGAGGCTCATCACCTGATGAACTACCTGATCTCCCAGGCCGCCATCCCGGAATACCAGGTTCGCCTGAAGTGGCGAGCCAACACCGTTGCCATGTGGGACAACCTGCAAGTCCAGCACTACGCCGTGGCTGACTACGGCAACGCGCCACGGAAGATGCTGCGCGCAACCTTGGCGGGAACCCCGCTGACCTGACCCTGACTGCCAGAC
>NZ_JBFULH010001094.1:0-1015 GCF_056400445.1 Pseudomonas sp. P5_B2
CGCTATCGCGAGCACGCTATCGCGAGCAGGCTCGCTCCCACAAGGGATGTGGTTCGCCGATTCACGTCCGTTAGCTCATGATAAAGTGCCCGGCCCCGCCCCCGGAGCCCGTCATGAGCCTTTTGATTCGCTGCTGTGCCGCCTTGTTACTGACCCTCAGCCTGCCGCTGTCGGCAGCCCCGGCGCCGATGCACGCACAGTTTCTGCCACCCGATGACCTGACCCTGCGAGATGCAGAGCCCGAGCAGCAACAACTCCTGCAAGTCACCGATTATTCGGTGGTGGTGGGAAGCCAGCGCCAGTCCAATCAACAGCCGATTCCCGTCACGTCGCCATTACTGATCCGCCTCAAGGGCAAATCCTTGAACAAGGGCGCGACCATCAACCAGGTGTTGGTCAACTTCGATGGCGAAAGCAAAAGTCTGAAAAAGCCGATCTACGACGAAAAAAACAAAACCCTGACGTTGTTTTACCCGATGGCGCAGTACCGGGTGGTGATCGACTTGTTGCGTAATGACACGGTGTATTGCCAGTTCCTCAGCTATGCCAATGGCCATGTCTGGGCTGATTTGCACACCGGGGCCACTCGCGCGCGTTGAGCCCGGCGCCAAGGGAGGGGTAAACTGCCCGCCCCGTGAAATGTCTGCGAGCTGGAGTCGGCAATGCGTAAAGATAAGAAGCAAGTGATTGGTGACGAGATCGGCGACGAGCAGATCAAGTTGTTCCTCGATTTCGAGCCAGTCGACGCCACTTCGCCGTCGCTGCACAAATTGATCAAGGCTTACCGTGGCCTGCGCATTGATGACTTCGAGCGGTTTCTGACGTTCTTCGTCGAAGCCGGTCTGGACCTCAATGGCCAGGATGAACACGGCAATGACTTCGTCGCCCTGATCAAGGACCAGCGCAATGCGGCCGAGTACATCGAGCTGATCGCCAAGGCCCGCGGTTAACCTCAGGCACACTGGTGTTAATGCCGGCCCCTTCGCGAGCAAGCCCGCTCCCACATTAGATCGCG
>NZ_JBFULH010001095.1:0-1015 GCF_056400445.1 Pseudomonas sp. P5_B2
GCGTTGGTCACGTCGCTGGCACTCAAGCCGAAACCGGCRAGCTTCACCGGGTCCAGCCACAGGCGCATGGCAAACACTTGCTTGCCGAGAATTTCGGCTTCGGCCATGCCCGGCAGGGTCGCCAGTTTCGGCTGAATGACCCGCGACAGGTAATCGGTGATCTGTGGGTTGCTCAATTCCTTGCTGAAATAACTGATGTACATCAAGACCGAGGCATCGGCTGATTGCTTGCTCAACACTGGATCTTCGGCGTCCTGCGGCAGTTGGTTCTTCACCTCGTTGGCTTTGGCCAGCAGTTCGGTGAACAAGCGATCGGAGTTGGCGCCAATTCGAGCGTAAATCGAGATCACCGAGAAGTTCTGGCGACTGACCGAGGTCATGTAATCGATGCCTTCGGCACTGGCCAGACTTTGCTGCATCGGTTGGGTGATGTAGCCCTGAATGGTTTCGGCATTGGCCCCGGGGTACACGGTCGTCACCGTGATCAGGGCGTTTTCCATGACCGGGTATTGGCGCAGCGGCAGTTTGCTCCAGGCCTGAAGGCCCAGCAGTACGATCAACAGGCTGACCACAGTCGCGAGGACCGGACGGCGGATGAACGGGTCGGTAAAAGCCATGGGGGTTCCTTGATCAGTCCGCGCGCGGCTGACTGTTCTTCTTGGCTAAGGTCTTGTCGTCRCTGATTGCGATGCGTGCACCGTTGTCCAGTTTGATCTGGCCGGCTGTGACCACTGTTTCGCCGTCCTGCGCACCTTTGGTAATGACCACCATGCCCTCGCGACGCTCACCGGTTTCAATGAAACGCCGTTCGGCGATCAGTATCGGCTCGCCCTTGTCGTTCATTTCGACGCTGCCGTCTTCGGTTTTTTTTTGCGCGACCACGTAAAACGAATTGCCGTAAAGGGTGTAGGTAATCGCGCTTTCCGGTACGACGACGCGCGGCTGCGGGTTGGGCAGCAGTACCTGCAGGCTGGCGAACATGCCGGGCAACAGTTTGCCGTCGGGGTTGTCCAAG
>NZ_JBFULH010001096.1:0-1013 GCF_056400445.1 Pseudomonas sp. P5_B2
TTATGACAGGTTTTCACAACATCGCTCACCCCTCAGGCATTAGCAAAGTCCCCGGCTTGAAACTACACATAAATGACGAGACCAACCAACTTGGTCACCGAGTATTTAAAGTAGATGACCCGGGAAAACTCCAAACTTACCTGAAGAGCAAATATCAAGATTATTACTCCCCAGACAAATCCACGGTAGCTGTATACAGGGGACACGAACAAACACCGATTACCTTCAAAGACGTACAATATGAAAAAACTTCAGAGCTGCTTTCAAGTGACACTTGGAATGCCACTCTTGATCACCTTAAAGCTAACAACTTTCTTATTCCTGATCCGGATGGACTTCCCGCGGCCCATGCAGAAATCCTGGTTAAAAACACGACATCACTATTAAACACCTACTCAGAACCGCAAATAGTAAAAATATGGACAGACAAAATACAAGACGTACCGGCGGCAATCGCCTTCCTCGCCTGCACTAACTGTACAGGAATTTTGAGAAGTGCCCAGGGTGGCAACGTCAGGGCAGAAGTTCAAACAGGATACAACGACGAAAAATTATCGAACTGGAGAACCTTAACCAACCAGCTAATGTAAAACTCAAAGTAGAGCCGTGACGTATAACAAACGCCCGGCTCTACCACTTCATAAATCCTCACCACACACACAAAACCAAACACACAAAACCAAACACATACAGGTTTAGCGCACCCTCACTAAAGAATATGTATTTCCGCTCCCGCCAGTGCTTTTCTGGTTAATATCCTGAGAAGTTCCTTACGTCTATCCGCCAACTCGATGATTGCCCGTTCATACTCCCGTTGCGAGGTAGAGCCAGCCATGATTCGCTCGTTCAATATTTTGTATTTTTCAGAAAATGTCGCAGCATTTAGTCCAAACGCTTGCCGATTTCGATTCTTCAGGTACTTGCGCCAAAACAGCTGTTCGATCATCTGGCTGACCAACCCCTCTCCCGCCTCCAGCGCCAGAATCGACTGGTACGCCTGATCAATTTGCACA
>NZ_JBFULH010001097.1:0-1012 GCF_056400445.1 Pseudomonas sp. P5_B2
ATGCGATCACTGGCCCAGCGAATGGCGCGGATATAGCTGTCGTACAGCGCGTTCTTGTTGATTGCATCTGACTGTGCTGCGTAGGTATTGCCTATGCGTGCATCCAGCGCCGGATAAATTACGTTCTGATTGTTGTCATTTGCACTGGCCTGTCCTGCGGAATACGGGGGATTCCCCACAATCACCCGTATATCCAGCTCCTTCTGTCGCTTGCGCCGCTCGCTGTTGTCCACCAGTAGAGCATCTACAAGGTCATCCTTTTCGTACATTTGGAAAGTATCAGTCAGGCATATACCCTGAAATGGCACATAGTCGCCCCCGGCTAGGCTGTGATAAACGGCTTCGATATTGATGGCGGCGATGTAGTAGGCCAGCAGCACTAGTTCGTTAGCGTGGATTTCGTGCTTGTACTTGTGTGACAGCTCTTCCGGCTTGATCAGGCCCGATTGGAGCAGGCGGGTGATGAAAGTTCCGGTGCCGGTGAACGGGTCGATGATATGCACGCCCTTGCTGCCTAGGGTCTGGCCGAACTCCTTATGCAGCAGGTGATTGACACTGTGGAGAATGAAGTCCACCACCTCGACTGGGGTGTAGACAATGCCTAGACGCTCGGTCATCTTGGGGAAGGCATTGCGGAAGAACTTGTCGTACAGCTCAACAATGATCTTCTGCTTGCCTTGGGCATTGTTGATGCCGGCCGCGCGTTGACGCACGCTGGCATAGAACCTATCCAGAGTGTCGGCTTCCTTGTCCAGATGATGCTCATGGAGCGCATCCAGCACGCCTTGCATGGCCTTGGACATGGGGTTGTGGCTGGCAAAGCTGTACTCATCGAACAGCGCATCGAACACAGGTTTGGTTACCAGATGCTGGGCGAGCATTTCGACAATCTCGCCATCGCTGATGCTGTCGTTGAGGTCGTCGCGCAGCTCGGCGGCAAAGGCGTTGAAAGCGGCCTTTTCCTGAGGGTTGGCCGGGTTTTCCAGAATACCCTGGATGCGGTCGATATGGG
>NZ_JBFULH010001098.1:0-1011 GCF_056400445.1 Pseudomonas sp. P5_B2
CATATGCCCTTGGCGAAACGACGGTCGAGGGATTGACGGTTCAAGAAAGAGCGATGTTGCGCAGTCGCTACATCCACCTGTCCGCTGACTGGAATGCTGCCAAAGGTTTCAACAGCAGCGACTTGGACATTGTTTTTATCAACCGGCCCGCAAAAAACAACCAACGTGTGGTGCACCCCAATGAGTAGCTCGACACTTTTTTCCACAAAATGTGCAGGATTACTTTTAGGGTTGCTGCTTTTCGACTGCACGCAATGCTTCGCGCAATCGAATAAAGACCTACCTTGGTTCCTGGGATTTTCTGCACCAGCTTATATGGAAGTCTGGATTGAAACTGCTGACGTGGTGGATATACAGGATCGGGTATTYCGAGGTGCSGGAGGTGGTATCGCCTCKGTGCCAAAGCCCCCGAATAATCAAGGCACWGCCAGAGGRTGGGTCAGCAGTAATGGTGGTGGGAAGGGGCGCCATGTCMCYGGTGCWGAYYTRCCAMGGTYGATTTAYGTGCGCTGGCAGTCGCTGGCMGARCCAMAAACCTAYGAGGCCTACATCGTCATCYCCGAMTCAGCGCGAGAGATCATGCGCAAAYCTSAAAGAGCCTTTTGCAGGGCTGACGGTAAGTGGATCACCGACTATCGCGACGACATTGGCATTGGTCTGGCGCCAGGCGGAATCGCTAAAGTCTGGCTCGGAGGCCCCTGCTTGAAGTCGGTCGAGATTGCTCGGGTAGAAGGGACCGTAAACCCTAGAGGACCTTATGAAGGTAAGTCCGGCGGCAAACATCGCCCCTTGTCTGAAACATCCAAGGCTTACATAGAAAGGTTCGGGATTCCTTATGGCTCTTGGTGACAACTGTATCGCGGCTTCGCCGACCAGCAAGTCAGGCTGGCCAATCAAAAAATGCGCAGGGCTGCTGGTCGGACTGATCTTGGCTGGCTGCTCGCTAAGCTTCGCGCAATTGGACAAAAAGTTACCTTGGTTCCTGGGATTTTCTGCACCAGCTTATATGGA
>NZ_JBFULH010001099.1:0-1010 GCF_056400445.1 Pseudomonas sp. P5_B2
GACCATGGTCGTAGACACACAAAGTTACGATTGACTTGTGGGTCACGCTCTGGCGCTAATCGCGCATCTTAGGATCTTCGGTCATGAACCGAGGCCAGGATCACAAGAATTAGAAACGAGAGGAGTTAGACAATGAACAAGTCCACCTTGGCCCTGGCCGTGGCCGTAGGGGTTTTGGCGCAGCAGGCAGGCGCCGCAGGTTTCATCGAAGACAGCAAGTTGTCCGTCAGTTCTCGCACCATGTATTTCAACAACGACAACCGTGAAGGCGGTGCGGACCAGAAAGAGACCGCAGAAGGCCTCAAGTTCGATTACATATCCGGTTTCACTCCGGGCACGATCGGCTTCGGTATCGACGCCCAGGCGATGGTCGGTATTCACCTGGACGGTGGTAAGGGACATCACCCGGACAACAACAGCTTCACCCCAAGCGACAGCGATGGTTCAGCTGTGGACGAGTGGAGCCGCGGGGCAGCCAACGTCAAGGCGCGCATCTCGAAGACCGAAGCCCACCTGGGCGGTGCAATGCAACCGAACATGCCGATTTTGGTAGCGAACGACAGCCGCCTGCTGCCACAGACCTTTGAAGGTGGCACCCTCTCCTCGAAGGACATCGACAACCTGACCCTCAACGCAGGTCAGTTCGAACACGCGACGGGTCGTGCCTCTTCAAACTCCAGCGGCCTGGCCGTGGCGGGCGGTACTCAGGCCAGCAACCAATTCCGTTACGGCGGTGCTGACTGGAAGGTCACTAAAGACCTGACCCTGCAGTACTACCACTCGGAACTGAAGGATTACTACAAGCAAGACTTCCTGGGGATGGTTCACGTCTGGACGATCGATGCCAAGCAGTCGCTCAAGTCGGATTTTCGCTACTTCGACAGCAGCTCTAATGGCAGGAACGGCGATCCCGGTTACCGCTTCAACAACAACAACGGTTTCGCCAAGACCCCGGGCGAGGTCGACAACACGACCTGGAGCGGTATGTTCACCTACACCCTGGGTGGCAA
>NZ_JBFULH010001100.1:0-1010 GCF_056400445.1 Pseudomonas sp. P5_B2
TCGACTGATGATCGATAACCTGATGGATCTCACCCACGAAACCTACGTGCACGCCTCCAGCATCGGCCAGAAAGAGATCGATGAAGCGCCGCCGGTCACAACCGTTCAGGGTGACGAAGTGGTCACCGCACGGCACATGGAAAACATCATGGCGCCACCGTTCTGGCGCATGGCCCTGCGTGGCAACAACCTGGCCGACGACGTGCCGGTAGACCGTTGGCAGATCTGCCGCTTCAGTCCGCCCAGTCACGTCTTGATTGAGGTGGGCGTGGCTCACGCTGGCAAGGGCGGTTACAACGCTGAGCCGCAACACAAAGCCGCGAGCATAGTGGTCGACTTCATTACACCGGAAACCGAGACCTCGATCTGGTACTTCTGGGGTATGGCACGCAACTTCAATCCGCACGACGAAGCCCTGACCGATACCATCCGCGAGGGCCAAGGGAAGATTTTCAGCGAAGACCTCGACATGCTCGAACAACAGCAACAAAACCTGCTGGCCAATCCAGAGCGCAACTTGCTCAAGCTGAATATCGATGCCGGTGGTGTGCAGTCCAGGCGCGTATTGGAACGCATCATCGCCCGTGAGCGAGCGCCGGCTGTCGAGCTGATTGCCACGGCCAAATAGCGAAGGGCTGCGTCCTGGAGCAATACGCGCGTCAACTCCCATTGATCTAGTTCGCGGCCACTGCGGTGGCCGGTCTTGAAGGTTCGCCATGATTGAAGTCGTCGTGACATCCCGCAACAACGAAGCGTTGGATATTTGCAGCTACGAGTTGACCTGTGCACAAGGCGGGGCATTGCCCAGCTTCAGTGCCGGGGCCCATATTGACGTGCATCTGCCCAGCGGACTGATCCGCCAGTACTCACTGTGTAACCACCCGCAAGAGCGCCATCGCTACCTGATCGGTGTGCTCAAGGACGCTGCCTCGCGCGGTGGTTCTCAGAGCATGCATGAGCAGATCAACAGTGGCGATCGGCTGTTCATCAGTGAACCGCGTAACCTTTTC
>NZ_JBFULH010001101.1:0-1009 GCF_056400445.1 Pseudomonas sp. P5_B2
CAAAGCGGCGACTGGAATATTCAAGCCGGTTACTACCTGCGCCCCGCCTGGCAGGGTAAAGGCACTAGCAACGGTGAAACCTACTCCACCGTGGTCTCCGAAGCGGACAGCTATGTCACCGACGGCAGCAACAACCAGGAACGCAACACAGTGGTCCTGCGGGTGGCGAAGGCGCTGGACCTGGGGCCGTGGAAGTCCGAAGTCGGGATCTCTGGCCTGACCTCGTCCCTGGAGAACCGCGACACCAACAACGATGGCCGGCGCAATGCCATGGCGGTGCACTACATCGGCAAGAACGGCCCATGGGGCGTGCAACTGCAAGCCGCGCGACAGCAGATGTCCCCGCGCAACCCTGGCACCGATGAACTGGTGACTTTCGGCAGTTACGACGCCACCTTCAACGTCRCCAGTCGCGGCAACTTGTACGTGGCGGATGTAAGCTATGACGTCAGCGGCAAGTATCTGTTCGATCAGATCAGCGGTGTGAAGCTGTACGCCAACTACAGCGCATTCGATAAATCTGCGGACGATTTCAAGACCTCGCAACGGATGATTTTCGGCACGTCGTTCTCCCTCAGCAAACTATGGATCGCCACGGAATGGTTGCACGGCAAGAATGATCCGGTCATCGGTGGCAGCAGCCTCACCCAGAGTCTGGGGGCTGGTGGTACTAACCAGTGGGAAAACCAGTTGTACATGAACATCGGGTATTACTTCTGATCCGGATTTTTGGCAACAGCCCTAAAGTCCTCTTCGCGAGCAGGCTCGCTCCCACAGGTTTAGCGCATAACCTGTGGGAGCGAGCCTGCTTGCGAACTCGTCAGCCCAAACAACACTTGCATCAGCCCATCCACTGATAGTCAGATAGTCCCTACAGAACAATCACCACTCCAAGAAAAACAATAAACCTGCCCCATGTAACAGTAGGAAAGTTCAGAAAAAGCAAAGCCCCCGAAGGTTCGCGGCCTCGGGGCTTCTATTTCCCCCTGCATCCCTTAATGCCCGGCGA
>NZ_JBFULH010001102.1:0-1008 GCF_056400445.1 Pseudomonas sp. P5_B2
GCAGCAACTGGCGCTGGAGCATGCACTGCATAAAACGCGGATGCAGTGTCAACTCGATGAAGTCCACATAGCGCTGGGTATTTTTTATTAACACCCGTGTTTTCAACTGACTGGCGTGTTGACGAATCAGCGCCAGTATCGCGCTCCGATGTTTCATCACTTCATCATAAGCCAGCTCGAAACCTTCAACGACCTCGTCCTGGTAGTCTTCCAGCGAACGGGGCACATCGTTGAAAACCGGAAGGTGTCGGGCAACCGCTGTCTTTTGGATGCTGATCCGCTTCAAGTGATAGAAACCTTGTTCACGAACCAGGCGCTGGACACTTGTGGTGAAGTGCTTTTGTCGGGTCAGACCGCTGAAGTCGTTTTCAGAACCAGGTGAATACGGAACAAAACCCGTCGCGAATATCGACTGACCGTTGAGCTTCAAGGTTTTGAACAACGCACTCGTGCCGGGAAGGTCACCCTTGAGATCAATTATGGGGGCTGTGAACAGGCACTCCAGATCAATCAAGACGGGACTGCTGCCGCACGCGATGATGTTCTCGTAGTGAAAATCCATGCCATTGAGGGCGTGGACTATCGCAATCTGCGCTCCTGCCCTCCGATAGAACAACGCCACGTCACTCGGCTTTTCACAGGGCTGGTTCTCGACTTTTTCGAGCCAGCAATGATCATCTCTGCAAATCAGCGACGGGGTATATGCAGAGAAGCACTCGTCACGGTTGCTCTCGTGCAACAGCCTCAGCAACGCGCCATAGAACGTCGCTTCGCGGTTGCTTCTTGGTTTGTAGACCAAGGTAGTGCCCGCGATCTGAACAGCACAGACCGTTTCGCCGTTTGCATGGGGATCGCCCCAGCCGAGATCGATCGAGTCGATTCGTCGACCTCTCAGTGCGAACAGCTGAACCAGAGCATCGGTATCCTCTGCAAAATGGGAGATGACTTTGTACAAGTAGGCCGATGTGCTTTCCATCTGCTGGATCAGCATCACAGTCAATACCGGGT
>NZ_JBFULH010001103.1:0-1006 GCF_056400445.1 Pseudomonas sp. P5_B2
GTTCAGCCCAGTGCTGTACTCACGCGAAGCCACAGTCGCAAAGCTGTGCAACACGCTGCTGGACTTGGGCCGTGATGGCGTGCAATTCGCAGTGTTTCCCGAAACAGTGGTGCCGTACTACCCCTACTTCTCTTTCGTCCAGCCACCCTTTGCTATGGGTAAGCAGCACCTAAAACTACTGGAAGAATCCGTCGAAGTCCCCTCGGAGGTTACCCGGCAGATCGGCGAAGCCTGCCGCGAAGCCGGAATCGTAGCCTGCATCGGCGTCAATGAACGCGATGGAGGCACGATCTATAAYGCTCAATTGCTGTTCGACGCTGACGGTTCGCTGATTCAGCACCGCCGCAAAATCACGCCGACCTACCACGAGCGTATGGTCTGGGGCCAGGGCGACGGTTCTGGCCTACGGGCCACCGACAGTGCCGTGGGCCGGATCGGCGCGCTGGCTTGCTGGGAACACTACAACCCATTGGCTCGCTATGCATTGATGGCCGACGGCGAACAGATCCATGCAGCCATGTTCCCAGGCTCCCTAGTCGGACAGATCTTTGCCGAACAAATGGAAGTCACCATCCGCCACCACGCATTGGAGAGCGGCTGTTTCGTGGTCAATGCCACTGCGTGGCTGGATGCCGAGCAGCAGGCGCAGATCATGGCCGACACCGGCTGTGCTCTGGAGCCGATATCAGGCGGTTGCTTCACTGCGATTATCTCCCCAGAAGGCAAGGTTCTTGGTCAACGCACTGAAGGCGAAGGCGCAGTCGTCGTCGACCTTGACTTCGCCCTGATCGACAAACGCAAACGCATGATGGACTCGGTTGGGCATTACAGCCGGCCCGAGCTGCTGAGCTTGTTGATAGACCGTCGCGCGACCGCTCATGTACATGATCTGCGCGGATCATCAGAGGAAGCCTCGGATGAATAACCTGATCGCAAGTAAGCCCGCAGATCTGTCTGCTCACCCAGCCAATAGCGCTGGCTTGATATCGGTCAAGAACCTGAATTC
>NZ_JBFULH010001104.1:0-1005 GCF_056400445.1 Pseudomonas sp. P5_B2
TGCTTAATATGATAACTGCTAGCGCGCCGCGGGGACTTTACAACGAGTCCTGCAGCTTGCTGACGCTGTACGTTTTTCTCAAGGACCATAAGGCCGAAACGCTTACGCGCCTGGTGAATCACGTCGAGGCTTTTGCAGCGGCTAATGACACAGATGAGGTCAAATTCCAGCTTGCCGCGGGCAATGCGGGAATTGAAGCGGCGACGAATATCGTGGTCAAAGAGGCCAATCGCGAGATGCTGTTTTGGGTGTACGGCGCAGTTATTTTGCTCTGCCTCATCACCTTCAGGTCTTGGCGAGCGACTTTGTGTGCCGTGATTCCGCTCATGCTCACGTCGATATTGTGTGAGGCATTGATGGTCGGGTTAGGTATCGGTGTGAAAGTGGCGACCTTGCCGGTAATCGCTCTGGGCGTAGGGATTGGGGTTGATTACGCGCTTTATGTAATGACCATTATGCTAGGGTTCTTGCGCGAAGGTAAAAGCCTCTCCGAGGCTTACTACCGCGCCCTTGTATCCACGGGCAAGGTAGTAATGCTTACAGGGATAACCTTGGCGATAGGTGTGGGCACCTGGATATTTTCCCCAATCAAGTTCCAGGCTGACATGGGGGTGCTCTTGGCGTTCATGTTTGTCTGGAACATGGTGGGTGCTCTTCTATTGCTGCCCGCACTGGCTTACTTTCTCTTGCCTTCCACACCACGCAGTGATGTTTCTGGTCGCAAGGTGGCTAACCTGGTGGCGCTGAGTGAACCAACTCCAGGTCATTCACTGCGTCTCCACAGTGCCCACTCCTGATCGGCACACTACGTCGTATTACCTTTATTCAAGGGCTTTCATAACAATTGTGGTGGGGGCATGTAGCGCCCGGATAATCCTGGATCTCGTTCAGGTTTATCCGGCCAATGACCTTGCCTTCGTCGGCGCAGCAGTAGTGGCTCCGTCAGTGGTCATGTTTTTATGTTCCTGGGTGCACCACCACTAGCGTGAAGAGGATATTTGTATG
>NZ_JBFULH010001105.1:0-1003 GCF_056400445.1 Pseudomonas sp. P5_B2
TGACTTTTAGCGTATTCGATAAAGCGTTTGAGCGAAGCCAGACGCGCCGGACGGCCGATCAGACGGCAGTGCAGACCGATCGAGAGCATCTTCGGTGCTTCGGCGCCTTCAGCGTAAAGCACATCGAAGGCGTCCTTGAGGTATTCAAAGAAATCGTCGCCCTTGTTGAAACCCTGGACCTGGGTGAAACGCATGTCGTTGGTGTCCAGGGTGTACGGGATCACCAGGTGCGGCTTACCGGTCGGGTTGTTCGGTTCCCAGTAGGGCAGGTCGTCATCGTAGGTGTCGCAGTCATAAAGGAAACCGCCTTCTTCCATCACCAGGCGACGGGTGTTCGGGCCGGTGCGGCCGGTGTACCARCCCAGCGGGCGTTCACCGGTGATTTCGGTCAGGACGCGGATCGCTTCGAGCATGTGCTCGCGTTCCTGCGCTTCGTCCATGTACTGGTAGTCGATCCAGCGATAGCCGTGGCTGCAGATCTCATGGCCGGCATCGACCATCGCGCGGATCACGTCCGGGTGGCGCTGGGCGGCCATGGCTACGGCGAAGATGGTCAACGGAATATCGAATTCCTTGAACAGTTTCAGAATCCGCCACACGCCGGCGCGGCTGCCATACTCGTAAAGGGATTCCATGCTCATGTTGCGCTCGCCTTGCAGCGGCTGGGCGGAAACCATTTCTGAAAGGAAGGCTTCGGACTCTTTATCGCCGTGCAGGATATTGCGCTCGCCGCCTTCTTCGTAATTGAGTACGAAAGACAAGGCGATGCGGGCATTGCCCGGCCAGTGTGGGTGAGGAGGGTTACTGCCGTAACCGATCAGGTCGCGTGGGTAGTCAGCGCTCACTGCAGTCTTCCTTCTTATTCGTGTCGACGTGTTCAAGGTTGTGTGGCGGCCTTGCGATGAGGTATCAGGCTGGCGTCACTGCGATGGAGTGATTGTATACAACTTTATATTAAATTTGTAAGCCCGTTTTTTTGCATTTTTCTCGAACAGTCATGAAT
>NZ_JBFULH010001106.1:0-1002 GCF_056400445.1 Pseudomonas sp. P5_B2
TTGGACCAGTGCCTGTGCAACGGTGCGCACACGCACTGTGAAAGTAATCAATTCAAACAATCGCATAACGTGGCTCCGCTCATTCGTTGCTTTTAGCCTAACCCAGAGCCTCAAAGGCGAGATATTGAGACGAACCCCTTGGGGTACGGCGATCCCCTTAGTGCTCTAAGTAGTTCCTTTAGGGCAACAGTCAGCAGGTAAGCCATGCAAGCACACCCACCGCTTGATTACGTCATCGATGACGACCAACGCTGCGATGGGTGTTAGGTCACGCTCCAACCAATGGTCAGCTCGACTTCAGGACAAGGTACTCACCATCCCTCGCCCATTAGAACTCAGTGTTGACTAGTGACTTTGAGCACATCTGTGTAGGTGACCCGGATGCTCTGACCGACTTTCAAATCCTTCAATTTCGCTTGGATCTCAGGTCTTTCGATGTCAACAACTTTGGTCAGACCGGCTGGATTCTCAAATGTCAGCTGGTTTGTGTTCAGATCGATGTTAGTTATTTTCAATTGCACGCGAACCTGACGGTAGGCTTCTCCGCCTGGATTCGGGTTGCTGTCGGTGGCACGCACGATACCGACAGTTTCACTATTTTCTGGCAGGCCTTTGTCAACGTCGGTGTCCAGGTATGCCGCCACCGAGTGGATAACCTCAACGTTGACCTGGTCGCCGACTTTCAAGTTGTTCAGGTCTTTGGCTCGGTCAGTGAGTTGGACTTGAAATTGCCGACCTTCCGGTCCTTCCAGGACGACTTGGTGCTTGGCAGCATCAACCGCCAGGACTTTTGTTACCACTTGATCAGCTACCACCTCAGTGGCCAACGGAATGTCCGCAGCAACCGCATTGAGGCTAGCGGCTGTCAGCAGCATGGAGAGTGCCAAGGCTTTGTTCAGTGCATTCAATTTCATTGTTTTTTCCATTTGAGTGAATCAAGGCATCGGTACTACGGTGTAAAAAACGCCGTTGGCTCCATAGGCAGGTCGTACCCAGGAATTG
>NZ_JBFULH010001107.1:0-998 GCF_056400445.1 Pseudomonas sp. P5_B2
GGCGGCGCTGAGCGATGAGAGTCAGGTAGTGGTGTCGGCATTCCATTTTATTGAGCACATACCATTCGCCAGTTTGCAACTGTTGGTCCGTGAGGCGTTGCGTGTCCTCAAGCCTGCAGGGCTGTTGATCATGGAAACGCCGAATGCGGAAAATCTGTTGGTTGGCACTAATAATTTCTACTTCGACCCGACTCACGAAAAGCCCATACCTCATTTGTTGCTCAGCTTTTTGACCGAGTACACGGGGTTTGCCCGCTCCAAGTTGGTCCGTCTGCAGGAGCCAGCTGCGCTTCATGACGCGCCGCAACTCACCTTATTGGATGTTTTGAAGGGGGTTAGTCCTGATTACGCGATCATTGCGCAGAAGGCGGCGACTGCCGAACAATTGGCGGTTTTCGATCCTTGCTTTGATCGTGCTTACGGTTTGAGTCAGGAAGCCTTGGGGGAGCGTTATGAGCAACACATGGAGCGTCGCTTCCGGGCAACGCTCGAAGACCGCAGTCTACAGAAAATAGAGCACCTAGAGGAAATACAGAATCAGGGTGCCAACGTGTCGGCCGAATTGCAGCGACAGAGTGTCGAACTGTCAGCCGAATTGCAGCGCCAGAGTGTCGAACTGTCAGCCGAGTTGCAGCGCCAGAGTGTCGAACTGGCAGCTGAGTTGCAGCGCCAGAGTGTCGAACTGGCAGCTGAGTTGCACCGCCAGAGTGTCGAGCGAGCAGCCGAGTTGCAACGCCATAGTGTCGAGCAGGCAGTCGAGTTGCAGCGCCAGAGTGTTGAACTTGAAGCCGAGTTACAGCGCCATTTTGTCGAATTCGAAGGGGAGTTGCACCGCCAGAGTGTCGAGCGAGCAGCCGAGTTGCGACACCATAGTGTCGAACTGGAAGCCATGACGCAGCGCCAGAGTGTCGAGCAGGCAGTCGAGTTGCAGCGCCAGTGTGTTGAACTTGAAGCCGAGTTACCGCGCCAGTTTGTCGAATTGGAAGCGGAGTTGCAGC
>NZ_JBFULH010001108.1:0-996 GCF_056400445.1 Pseudomonas sp. P5_B2
GTATCCACTGCTGCTTCCTTGTGACGCGGCCCCTGTTCGCTAATCGGGATCATGCTGTGATGGAATTCGACTACGTAATCATCGGCGCCGGCTCAGCCGGCTGCGTCCTGGCTAACCGCCTGAGTTCAAATCCGAACGTCACGGTCTGTTTGCTGGAAGCCGGTCCGGAAGACCGCTCGCCACTGATCCATGCACCCGTGGGCGTCGCTGCGATCCTGCCGAGCCGACATGTCAATTGGGCGTTCCAAACAGTACCGCAACGTGGCCTGAACGGACGTCGCGGCTATCAACCGCGCGGCAAGGTGTTGGGTGGCAGCAGTTCAATCAACGGCATGGTTTATATCCGTGGTCATCGCAGTGACTTTGACGACTGGCAGGCCCTGGGTAATCCGGGATGGTCATTCGCCGACGTACTGCCGTACTTTCGCAAAAGTGAAATGAACCACCGCGGGACTTGCGCCTATCACGGCGCGGATGGCGAACTTTATGTCGGCAAGAACCCGATTCATCCGGCTACCCAAGCCTTTATCGAGGCAGGCCAGATGGCCGGACACCGCCATAACCTCGACTTCAACGGCATCGACCAGGAAGGAATCGGTCAGTMTGACGTGACTATCCGCGATGGCCGGCGCTGGAGCACCGCCACCGCTTTCCTCAAACCGATTCGACATACCCGCAAAAATCTCACCGTGCTGACCTCGATCGCCGCCGAGCGCATCGTGCTGGAAGGCAAGAAAGCCGTCGGTGTGGAATTGCGAATCAAGGGCAACCGCCAGACGATAAAGGCCCGCCAGGAAGTGCTGCTCAGTGCCGGATGCTTTGGCAGCCCGCACTTGTTGATGCTCTCGGGGATCGGCCCGCAAGCGGAACTCAAGCCGCAGGGCATACCGGTGCAGCATGAACTTCCCGGCGTTGGGCAGAACCTGCGCGACCATCCGGATGTCGTGCTCAGCTACAAGAGCCACGACACATCCTTGATGGGCGTCTCCCTGCGCG
>NZ_JBFULH010001109.1:0-995 GCF_056400445.1 Pseudomonas sp. P5_B2
CGGGAGCAGTCTTGGATGCTTCTTCGAGAGATCTTTCTTTAGAGATGCGCCAGGTTTTTTAGCGCGCAGCTTTTTATCTACCTGCTTGATGATAATCATAGCGGGAGCCGCCGCCGCAGGACTTGGATGGCTTACGTGGCTCGATTTTCGTTCCTTGACGTTGGGCATGATGCCTGGAGGCATCGCGGAGATGAGCTTGACGGCGGAAACTTTGCAGCTGTCCGTACCGCTGGTGACGGCGATGCAAACCCTTCGGTTGGTACTGGTGTTGTTCTTGGCCGAACCTCTTTTTCGCTACTGGCAACGAAAGGACAAGGCGAAAACACAGTGAAGGTGTCGCCGTTCTGGGGCGAACAGTTCATTTAGCCATTGATGGTAAAACGCGCCACTAATAGCGAGTTCAGTCGCTATTAGTGGTTCGCGCATCACGGATTTTAGGACGCCGAAACTATGTCCGAAGGAACCAGTACATGCCCGATCATCAGCCGGCGAGCAGATCGACTCATCACGGCTTTCGATACCGTCCAAACACCGTCTTGCTCTATAGCTTCGGCGCCAACAGCAAGACTTCCTGATGGGTGGCCAAAATGAATCTGTCTGCCAATCGAATCTGGATTCAGTCGATTCAACACGGTTCCTGGAATGATAGAGGCGACCGCGATCGCCACTGCTCCAGTGCCTGTCATGGCATGATGCAGCTTGCCCATGGAGAAGATCCGCGCGTTCAGATCTAAAGTAGATGGATCAATTTGTTTGCCGTTCACCGCTGTATAGGCAGATGGTTCCGCGACAAAGGAAAGCTTTGGTGTATGCGGGCGTTTCAGGGTCGCTTCTGCAGCAGTCGCAGCAAGCCCCATTCGGACTGCTGCATGAGCTCGAATTGCTTCGGCCTTTGCCAGCAATTCAGGGTCACCGTTTACATCTTTCTGCAGCTCGTTTCCGTGCAATCCCAACACACTCGCCCGAATGAAAATCGCAGGGTTACCTGCGTTGAT
>NZ_JBFULH010001110.1:0-994 GCF_056400445.1 Pseudomonas sp. P5_B2
CGTCAGTACAAGTCCGTCGATGATCTGCCAAAAGTTCGTGGCGGTCTCGGTGTGTCTATCGTCTCCACCAACAAAGGTGTGATGACGGATCGTGCTGCGCGCGCTGCCGGTGTCGGCGGCGAAGTTCTTTGCACTGTGTTCTAAGGGGGGATAAGCATGTCACGCGTCGCTAAGAACCCCGTTAAGCTGCCAGCCGGTGTCGAAGTAAAATTCGCAGGCCAACAGCTTTCGGTGAAGGGTGCCAAGGGCACTCTCGAACTGAACATCCATTCGTCCGTTGAGATCGTTGAAGAAGCTGGTGAGCTGCGTTTCGCTGCTCGCAATGGCGATCAACAAACTCGCGCAATGGCTGGTACCACTCGTGCGTTGGTAAACAACATGGTCCAAGGCGTAAGCCAAGGCTTCGAGCGCAAGCTCCAGCTGGTCGGTGTTGGTTACAAAGCGCAAGCAAAAGGCACAGTGCTGAACCTGGCTCTTGGCTTCTCGCACCCAGTGGATTATGAACTGCCGGAAGGCATCACCGCTGAGACTCCTAGCCAGACCGATATCCTGATCAAGGGCATCGATAAGCAGCTGGTAGGTCAAGTGGCCGCCGAGATCCGCGACTTCCGTCCACCAGAGCCGTACAAAGGCAAAGGTGTGCGCTACGCGGACGAAGTCGTCCGTCGTAAAGAAGCCAAGAAGAAGTAGGGCATAGCAAATGACCGACAAAAAAGTTACTCGACTGCGTCGCGCTCGCAAAGCACGCCTGAAAATGCACGAACTCGAAGTCGTGCGTCTCTGCGTGTTCCGCTCGTCGCAGCACATCTACGCCCAGGTCATTTCGGCCGACGGCAACAAAGTCCTGGCATCTGCCTCGACTTTGGATAAAGAACTGCGTGATGGCGCCACTGGCAACATCGACGCGGCCACTAAGGTTGGCCAGCTGGTCGCTACGCGTGCTAAAGCCGCTGGCGTCTCGCAGGTGGCTTTCGACCGCTCTGGCTTCAAGTAC
>NZ_JBFULH010001111.1:0-990 GCF_056400445.1 Pseudomonas sp. P5_B2
GCTGCGGACCACGGTCAGCGCTGCGGTGATCGATTCGACCATCACGTCACCCAAGGAACCGGTCTTGATCAACTGGCCTTTACCCGGTACGACAGCGGCTTCGATGGTCAGCAATTCGCCACCCACTTGCGTCCACGCCAGCCCGGTTACTTGACCAATCTGATCTTGCGATTCAGCGAGGCCGTAGCGGAATTTACGCACGCCCAAGAAGTGCTCGAGCATCTCGGCAGTGACTTTCACCGAGAAGCGTTTTTCCATCGCATGCTCTTTGACCGCCTTGCGGCACACCTTGGCTATCTGGCGTTCCAGCCCACGTACACCGGCTTCACGGGTGTAGTAGCGGATGATGTCGCGGATCGCTTCGGCGTCGAATTCCAGCTCGCCTTTCTTCAAGCCGTTGGCAGTAATCTGCTTGGGCGAGAGGTATTTGACGGCGATGTTGATTTTCTCGTCTTCGGTGTAACCGGGCAGGCGAATCACTTCCATCCGGTCCAGCAAGGCCGGCGGGATGTTCATGGAGTTCGAGGTGCACAGGAACATCACATCGGACAGGTCGTAATCGACTTCCAGGTAGTGATCGTTGAAGTTGTGGTTTTGCTCAGGGTCGAGCACTTCCAACAACGCCGATGCCGGATCGCCACGCATGTCACTGCCCATTTTGTCGATTTCATCAAGCAGGAACAGCGGGTTGCGGACGCCCACCTTTGTCATCTTTTGAATCAATCTTCCTGGCATCGAACCGATGTAAGTACGGCGATGACCACGAATTTCAGCTTCGTCACGCACGCCACCGAGGGCCATACGCACAAATTTTCGGTTGGTGGCGTGAGCAATCGACTCCGCCAGCGAGGTTTTACCCACGCCAGGTGGGCCAACCAGGCACAACACCGGGCCACGAATTTTCTTCACGCGTTTTTGCACGGCGAGGTATTCGAGGATCCGCTCTTTGACTTCTTCCAGACCGTAGTGGTCTGCATCAAGGATGTCTTC
>NZ_JBFULH010001112.1:0-988 GCF_056400445.1 Pseudomonas sp. P5_B2
GATCTACTGGATGCCTTCGAAGGGTCGCTGCCACCACGTCCCTCATGCGATTTGAAATACGAGAAGCAACTAATGGAGAAACCAATACGAGATCGCACTATGGGACGTGACATTTTTTCCGAACTGATGGACGGCATGGAAGCCCTCGCAGATGAGCGACAAGGAAGGGTCACCCTGCGAACCCGCAAGATCAGTTTGCCCAAACAAGTGCCTGTCACCGCTGAAGAAGTCGTGAGCATCCGCCAGCAGCTCGACCTCTCGCAAACCTAAATGATGAAATTGTTGTATCCCATCAGGTGAATTTTTTGGTGTCCTTCAGGGCACCTTTTTTTGTCCGCTGCTTCGGCTCGCAGGCAAATCGGATTCACCCTACACCCAAACCGGAATCACCCGGCATTCAAACTTGAGGCTGATCGCCAAAGTCCCCATTTTGCGGAAAGGGACACGCACGTGGCCAGACTCATCCCCCAAAGAGAACTCCATGGCCAACATGGCCAAGTACTCGACACCTACCAAGCAATGGAAGACTTTCGACAGGCGCTGAACCGCCCGGATGAATTACCCGGCTTCGACGACCTGCTAAACGCATTGGGCCTCAATCGATCCAACTACCTGCAAGGAGCCAACCAGCGAAAACTGATCGAAGCTGTTAGTAATGGCGATTGGATAGTGGTGAAACCACGAGTCGTTGCGAATAACGGCGGCGCTTCCTGGAACGCCTTCAAACCCAAACCCGAGCCACCACCGGCCCAGCATCTGGTAGAAGAACACGCCTACACCCTGCCCAAACCTGTGGAGTCGGGCTTCCACATTGTCCAGAAACCCATGAGCCTCAAAGCGCTGGAACGCTCGCTGTACGAAATCACCCCCAGCGATATGCTGCGCCGCGAGTTCCGCTCGCTGAATCGCCATCTCGGTAAACACGTAAAACCGGGGCAAATGGTCATATTCAGCGACTCGCGCAACTACATGTGCCGTCGAGAAGAGG
>NZ_JBFULH010001113.1:0-986 GCF_056400445.1 Pseudomonas sp. P5_B2
CCTCGTACACCAACGTCGCTCGGCATGAAAAAAATAAAAGGAGATCCCTGCATGCAAGGCCCTGCGATCAATACGTTCGATTTCCAATCGCTGCCATCAGCGCTGCTCGAAGAACTGACTGCCCTGCTCGGTGCCAGGTTCAGTTCTTCAGCGAGTGTGCGTGAGCACCACGGCAGTGACATTTCCGCCCTTGATCCCATGCCGCCGCAAGCGGTGGCGTTTGTGAACAGCCTTGCAGAGATCGTCAGCGTGCAGAAGGCCTGCTACACACATCGAGTGCCGATCATTCCCTACGGCAGCGGCAGCTCCTTGGAGGGTTGGTTGCATGCGGTACACGGCGGCATCTGCATAGATGTGTCGGGCATGAACCAGATCATCGAAGTGCGCATCGACGACATGGATGTCACGGTACAACCAGGGGTGACCCGCAAACAGTTGAATGCCGCATTGCACGGGACTGGCTTGTTCTTCCCGATCGATCCGGGTGCCGATGCTTCATTGGGTGGCATGGCGGCCACCCGAGCTTCGGGCACCAACGCGGTGCGCTACGGAACGATGCGCGAAAACGTCCTGGCCATGACGGCCGTTCTTGCCGATGGCCGTGTGCTGCAGACCGGCGGCCGGGCACGCAAGTCGTCGGCGGGCTATGACCTGACTCATCTGCTGGTGGGTTCCGGCGGAACACTGGCAACCGTTGCCGAACTGACGGTGAAACTGCACCCGATCCCGGAGGCCATTTCGGCGGCAGTATGCAATTTTCCCAGTGTCGATCACGCGGTGCGCACGGTTATCCAGGCCATCCAGTTGGGCATACCGATGGCACGCATTGAACTGATCGACACACTGACGGTTCGCGCGCTCAATGCCTACAGCAAGACCACGCTGCAAGAAGCCCCTTCCCTGTTCTTCGAGCTGCATGGCTCCGAGTCCAGCGTCAAAGAACAGGTGGAAACGCTACGCATGCTTGCCGACGAACAGGGTGGACA
>NZ_JBFULH010001114.1:0-986 GCF_056400445.1 Pseudomonas sp. P5_B2
GCGCAGACAGGGGTTTTGTCGTTTCAGGCTAGCCATGTTCTCTAGAACAAAAGAGCCAGCCCATCAGCGATGTACCTGTCACGGCGAAAGCGAAGCCTTACGCAAACAGCTTCAATACATTGTTCATCGCATCATCGGCAAACCCCTGAACAAAGTCCTTGAACCCTGGCAGGGCTTCAGCGTCCGACTGTGCCGGTTCGGCGATGATGGTCCAGGTCGCACGGGACTTACCTGCTCCCAGCGGCTCAACGCTCATCGCTGCCCACAAGTTGGCCACGTCCAACGTGTTGTATATCGTGGTCCACGTCATATTCAACGCGTGGTCATCCCGCGAGTTAAGTTGCTCAACCACCAGGTTGCCATCCTTGAAGAATTTTTTGCGCAAGGACGACACACCTTCGCCCGTCATTTCGATGTGCGACAGCGCCGGGATGAACTGATCGAAGCCGGCGAAGTTGCCGACGATTGCCCAGACTTTCGCGGCCTCGGCCGGTACTTCCACAGACGACACCACGTGGCAGCCTTGAGGGTTTTTGATCAGGGTATCGGGTTGCAGAGTGCTCATGGGTTTTGCTCCGTTTGGGTTGAGTCAGATGAAGTTGATTTCTTTCAGGTAGTCGCAGCCACGACGCAGCAGCGCCGGGGATTTTTTCGGGTAATGCGCACCCATCTGCCGGACCCCGGCTTGGGCGTTGTCGTGGCCGATCATTGAGATATCGCCGATGTCTTCTTCGAAGCCGTTGAGGTAAAAACCGAGCACGCCGAATAGCGCGTTGTCACTGTCAACCCGGTCCAGTTGCTGTTGCCAGTCGGCGACGCTGACCATGGAGAATTCACGCCCGGCCTCACGAAAGGACGCCACGTAGTCATCCCAGCTCAGGGGCTCGGGGTTGTGTAGGTTGAATACCGCTTTTTCGGGCTGATAGCGGCTGGCATGGAAGGCAATGAACCGGGCGAGAAAGTCCACCGGCATCAGGTCGAAATTC
>NZ_JBFULH010001115.1:0-982 GCF_056400445.1 Pseudomonas sp. P5_B2
GAAGCGGCTGTGGTGGCAGCGGTCTATTCGCTCTTCGTGGCGCTGGTGATCTACCGGGAATTAAAAGTCAGTCAGTTGTTCGAGATTATTCTGTCATCGGCCAAGACGACGTCTGTGGTGATGCTCCTGGTTGCTGCCGCTATGGTTTCGTCATGGCTGGTGACTATCGCCGATCTGCCTGGTCAGTTGGCAGCGATCCTTGAACCGTTCATGAGTAATCAGACCCTGCTGTTGGTCGTGATTATGTTGCTGGTCATTCTGGTCGGTACAGTAATGGACATGACGCCGACCATCCTCATCCTGACTCCAGTGCTGATGCCCGCGGTTACCCAGGCAGGAATCGACCCGGTCTATTTCGGTGTTCTGTTTTTGATTAACAACGCGATTGGTCTAATCACCCCTCCTGTAGGCACGGTGCTCAACGTGGTATGCGGAGTATCCAAGATAGGGATGGATGAAATCATTCGGGGTGTCTGGCCCTTCTTGCTTGCGCAACTAACGGTGCTGTTTCTGCTGGTGCTGTTTCCGCAACTGGTCCTGGGGCCGCTGAAATTTTTCGCAGGTTAATACCGGTGGAAGCTGTGGTAATGCGACATCTAATAATAATGAACGGAGAATAAAATGAAAAAATTGATCAAGACCCTGCTTGCCAGCGCCTGTGCTACTGGACTACTTCTGGGTAGTGTTGTCAGTCACGCTGATGAGGTTCGCGAGCGCACTCTGCGTTTCGCTTTCCAGAATGTCAAAGAGCACCCGCAAGGCCAGGGCGCACAGAAATTTGCCGATCTGCTCAGCGAGAAGAGTGGAGGAAAACTCAAAGTACGGCTGTTCCCGGGCGGTACGTTGGGGGGAGACGTGCAGACTGTTTCCGCCCTGCAAGGCGGCACGCTGGATATTACCGTGCTCAACTCCGGTATTCTGGCATCCCAGGCCGCTGATTTTGCGATGCTTGATTTCCCCTTTCTTTTTAACGATGTAAAGG
>NZ_JBFULH010001116.1:0-982 GCF_056400445.1 Pseudomonas sp. P5_B2
GGTAATGCATCACGGAAAGTCGGTCGTAGGGGGCATAAGTCAAATTGTTGTCTCGAGGGAGGGGGAATACGATGGCGTCCACTGCGGCTCTCGACATTCCATGGTTTTTTTCGAGTGCGGCATAAGCTTTTTCCCTGTCCCATGGAATGCTCGCGTCAGGGTGTTGATGCTCGTGCAGTCGTCCCAAAGCGTGTCCGAACTCATGAATAACTACCGATTCATATTTTGGGTCAGTGGTATTAACGCCTAACCACATGGTTGCTTCATGGGCCGGAGCCGCCAATGCATCCGTCCCTATAAGTGAACGTGCCACGGTATTGTAAAGAGGTGACAGCTCCACGCGGATGTCACCTTCATACTGTTCATCAGTCGTCACTGAGGTCTACAAATTGAAAACTGAGACTGACGTAAGGCGCCCATTTGTTGATGGCATTTTTGACGGTATCAAACAATTCATCGTCCAGCCGAGCGATTGCAATTTTGAGCGTCCTGCCGGGTGCCCAGTACTTGGTGTGCGCACCCACGCTGCGGGTTTRAAGATTTGATTTTTTATCATGCAGGTTGCTTTTTCGTTCTTGTACGGCTGCTTCGTAAGATAAGTACGGGTCAACAGGGGTTGGGGTCTCACACAAAAAAATGTCCAATGTTTATATCCTTATAAACTAAATAATTAAAGTTATAGCAGCAATTTGTAGGCTGACTATAAGTTGGTGGTTGAGATAAGGTTAGTTAGTTGGGTGTCGTGCGTAAAGTTAAATGCAGTGTGTGGATGTTTCATTCGTTAAAGCCTGTACTGCATTGCACAGTACAGGCTAGATGCTTTTTATTTGCGGCGATTAATGAAGGCGCGAATACGCTCGGCAGCTTCGACGCATTCCGCCAACGGTGCAACTAAAGCCATGCGGACACGGCCCGCGCCCGGATTAGAATTATCAACTTCACGGGACAAGTAAGAACCCGGCACCACCGTCACGTGTTCCTC
>NZ_JBFULH010001117.1:0-981 GCF_056400445.1 Pseudomonas sp. P5_B2
GTGCTTGTGTTTGTGACCATTGCCGGAATGGGAACTGTCATGATCATTGTCGTCGTTACCCAGGTTGTTGCCGACGCCACCACCCGCTGCACCGCCAAGGCCGGCACCAATGGTCGAACCCGTTGAGCCGCCGAGGCTGTTGCCAATAATCGAGCCGCCTGCAGCCCCTAAGCCACCGCCAATTGCCGCTTCATTACGACTACCCTTATTTGCCCCGACTGCACTCCCTGCCGCGCCGCCGACACCGGCGCCAATGGCTGCGCCCGTGCTGCCGCCCAATTGTCCGCCGACGACGTTACCCAACGCGCCACCCAGACCGCCGCCCACTGCTGCAGTGCCGTCGTTGGCCGCCATTACTCCTTGCGCCATCAACAGTCCAACCACAAACGCGGACAGCGCCAAACGTTTAGTCTTTTTGCTGTTGTTAACCGGTGTCATAGGACGCCTCTTGTTCTACTGGGGTATATGAGCTTCGAGCCTTTGTTTAAAGAATCGTTCATAAACGAAAAAGCCCGGTATTTTAACCGGGCTCTCAAGCGAATCAATCCRCATCAGTGACGCTTGTGACCTTTGCCCAGGTTGCTGCCTACGCCGCCGCCCAACGCACCACCCAAGCCTGCGCCAATGGTGGAGCCGGTCTTGCCGCCCAAGCTGTGACCGATCATCGAACCACCAGCTGCCCCCACACCGCCACCAATGGCGGCTTGAGTACGACGGCCTTTAGGCGCCGCAACGGCGCTGCCGGCTGCGCCCGCCACGCCAGCACCAATTGCTGCGCCGGTGCTGCCGCCCATGCTCTGGCCGACTACGTTACCCAGCGCGCCACCAAGACCACCCCCGATCGCGGCGGTGCCATCACTGGCAGCCATCGCACCTTGAGCAACCAGAAGCCCAAGAACCAGAGCAGGCAGTGTTAAACGCATGACGAAAACCTCAAAAATAGGGGGAAAAAAGAAAGCCGGGGATTGAATGCTGTAACGC
>NZ_JBFULH010001118.1:0-981 GCF_056400445.1 Pseudomonas sp. P5_B2
CCGCTTTTGCGAGCCTGGCGCTTGTATTGATGCCGCAGCAGGTCTTTATCGGCGACGATGTCGGCCCAATGATAACGACATGGATTATGTACACACAGCAGAACCTGGCTGAATCGGGCCAGTCCGGCAAGCGCTTCGAGGGCCTGAGCGGGCAGGGAAKAAATCCCGAAAACGATCACCCGTGAGGGTAATCCGCTGGGCGCGGCGTCGAGACTGTTGATGCGTTCGATATAACGCTGGTGAACACCGGCACGGCTTTGCGCCATGCCTTCCTCGCCCACATCCAGCAACAGCGCTCGCCATAATTCCGCCTGCCAGCAATTGGCCGGAGCCAAGGGCTTGGCTTCGCCTCTGCCGTTGCGTAATTGGTGGCGACCTTCTGCCCAGTCTTCGAGCCAGTCGGCCCGGTAGACCTGGTATTGGTCGAACAGGTCTGCCAGTCGCTCAGCCAACTGATAGCGCTTACGCAAATCAGCGTCATGGGTCAGGAAGCGCTGCAGCGGCTCGAAGTGTGGCTGGTTGATCAGTTGCGGGAGGAGGCGCATCAGACGCCAAGTCAGCGGAGCTTTATCGAGCAATGATTTGACCGGGATTTCATCCCGCCCAAGGACCATGCGATAAAGCTGCCACATGAAGCTACCGGGTAACTGCACGTCGATGGCGGCGGCAATACCGCAGCCGCCCATGTCATCCTCTTCAGGATCTTCAGCCAGTGCCAATTTCAGCCACTGCGCGATGCCATTGCTCTGCACCAGGGCAATTTCATTTTCCAGGGGAGCCAGTGGATAACGCCGCATTACGCTGATCACCAGGCTGCGCAGTTCATTCAAACTGTTGCTTTGAACCACCATAAAAGCAGCATTGAGCGACGTGGCGTCCGGCATAAAGGCTTCCTTGGAGAAATACAAATGCTAGGGCCGAACCTTAGCATTGTCGGGAGACGGTGACAGCCGAGAGCTATCCAGTAATGCAGTACGAACT
>NZ_JBFULH010001119.1:0-979 GCF_056400445.1 Pseudomonas sp. P5_B2
TTGCCGATGGTGACACTCTAGTCCTCTCCGCGAGCAACCGGCTGGTTTTCGAGGGGGGGCTCGCACCACGGTGCCTACGCTGGGCGCTGCGCTCGGTTTCGGCGGCAACGGCTTCACCGAGGTCTTCTATGTCGCAGGGGCTGCCAGCACACTGCTGTTCGCGGACTCCAACGACAACGGCGTGTTTGACGCAACAGACTTCTCCGTACAACTGACGGGTCTGCAAAACCTGATAAAAGCCGATTTCGGCACCACGCCTTTTGTCCTGCGTGGCACCGAAGGCAATGACGTGATCAACGGCACTGCAGAGGTCGACAGGATCTTCGCGCTCGGTGGAAACGACGTGGTTAACGCCGGAAACGGCAATGACATCGTCGACGGCGGCGCCGGCAACGACGTCCTCAACGGTGGTGCGGGCAACGACCTGTTGACCGGTGGGCTGGGCGCCGACGTCCTGAACGGTGGCGACGACCGCGACAGCATCACGGGCAACGACGGCAACGACATCATAGATGGTGGTGCCGGCAATGACCCGCTGCTGGCCGGCGGCAACGGCAATGACATCGTGAGTGGCGGTGCAGGCAACGACACGATGGACGGCGATGCCGGTAACGACCAGCTGTTCGGCGGCATCGGTAACGATGATCTATTCGGTGAAGATGGCAACGACCAGATGTTTGGCGAGGACGGCAACGACGAACTGTTCGGCGACGCCGGAAGCGACCAGTTGTTCGGCGGCAATGGTGACGACGTGCTCGAAGGCGACGCCGGGGCAGACCAGTTGAACGGCGGCGCCGGCAATGACGAGTTCGATTTCTTCCTCGGCTCGTTTAACCCGAACTCACCCTTCGCGACCTTCGATACCGTCCAGGACTTCCAGGGCGCAGGTGTGGCGGGGGGAGATACAATCGAGCTGGTCGATGAGTTCGTATTTCGTGGACAGGTCACGCTCAATCCACAATTGGGCGCGGTACTGGTC
>NZ_JBFULH010001120.1:0-979 GCF_056400445.1 Pseudomonas sp. P5_B2
ATGGAACATGACTTTGATGAAACCGATGCTGCATTGGATCCAGCGCTCACGGTAAGCAAGCTTTCCAAGGATAGCTCCGACATCCTCATCTGCCGTGTAGCTGCGATTGGTAGCAACTCCGCAAATGCGTACAACATGTACGCCACCAACTACCTCAAAGAGCTTCAAGAAAAGCAGGACAGCATGCATGGTCAGGTCGGGTATTTTGACGTGACAGTCAACGACTGCACCATCAGCAAATCTATAGACACCGGGAACCGATACACGGCTGTGAAACCAGATCCTGATGCCCGTTACCTCACTGTGAACGCTACCTTCAAAAACACTGATAACGAGGGGCGGCTACCATTCGAAGGAAGCCTTTTCATCTCTAAAGATGGCAAAGACTATAAATTCGATACCACTGAATCAGTCATGAGTGAAGGGTACGGTATCCGTTTACGTTCACTGAATCCTCTCGTCAAGCTCACTACCAAGATCGTTTACAAGGTGCCAAATGAGCTTAGCGGCGACGTGTATTGGAAGCCTGGTAGGAACGCTGAGGACAAGAAGCTTTGGTGTACTCACCTACCGCCAGCATGAGACCGAGAAATTTGATTTTGGCGGTGGCCAAGCCCGGCAGATTTTCAATGTTTCCGTTTTTGGCTGATTTGCTACCGACAGTGAAGGGCTAGATCCGACCCAAATACGACGTGAACCCGCGCACCGTTTACAGGCGCCTCGCGGCCGGCATGACCCTGGAGGCAGCATTCAAAGGCGACCGCCTGTCACTGATCAAAGAACAGGAAATTGAGCCATAACTCAGTAGCCCTGACGTATACGCTCGATTATCTCGTGCTGATTGTCGATGAAAACTGGCCATCGCTCCTCCAGCATTTCAGCTGCTCGTTCTTCACCGACTGCCTCGATGAGGCAGTCACTCACCAGCTCAAACAAGCAAGACAAAGTTCGCGCGGGCTCAGTCAGAGGTGTGTAAGCC